>CAZTVF010000003.1:73567-90880 GCA_964616985.1 uncultured Planctomycetaceae bacterium | reverse complement strand
AACCATCCATGGCCGCCGCGGCATGAGTTTTCTACAGAGCAGGACAGGCTACTTTCTTGGAAAGGGGACAGGCTACTTTTTGGGCTCTTTTCGGGGGCGGCCGCCGGGGGCGGAGGGTGGACTCGAGGTGGCGAGAAAGACGCTCTAGCAGCCATTGCCCGGCTGATCACATGCCCGCAGACGCCGCCCAATTGTCCTCGACTGATCCTCGGCATGCACCCCAGCCTACCCCGCCTGCGCCGCGACGGCAAAGACAAAGTAGCCTGTACCCTTTGTCGGGTGCGTTCGTCCAATGGTTGCTGTCCTCCCGCCTCCGCCCCGGCTTGCCCGGGCGGGGCGACGATTGGCCACTACCGAGGCAGTTTCGCTTCTTCCGCCCCCGCCGCCCTTGCGGCGGCGGAGCGATGATTGGCCACCAGGACGCTGCCGCCAACTGTAGTGGTCAATCATCGCTCGGCCGGGACAAGCCCGGCCGGGGCGGTCAGCAGGAGAACGTTGGGGTAGTGGTCAATCAGCGCTCGGCCGGGACAAGCCCGGCCGGGGCGGAGACTGCCGTAACCGCCACTGTAAACCGAATGCACCCCCCTCCGATCAACACGCGTTCAGGGTCTCGTTGTTGAAGGAGAGGTCGTGGCCCGACAAAGGGACAGTGACAAAGGGGACAGGTGACAAAGGGGACAGGCTAATTAATTGGCTAATTTCCGGGGCGGCGCAAGCATGAGAAAGGAGGCTGCGGCCCGTAGATCCCCGGCATTTCTTCCCACGCCCGACCGCGGGCCATAGTGTGAAAAGCCGCTGGGACTCCGCTGGGGTCACTTCACCGACTTGAGGTTATCCTGGCGGAGTTGGTCGGCGCGGGCCTTGAGCTCGTCTTCGGTGGGCGGGACGTAGGGCTGGAGCTTGTAGTGAAGGAAGCGATGGTCGCTGATGGTGGTGGGCGTCATCTCGGCGAAGAGGTCGAAGGGAGGATACTCCTGGATCGGGGCGTTCACGTTGGCATGCGTGACCAGCGTCTTGTAGCCTTCCAGCCGCAGCATCACGTCGTAGTCGCCGTACCAGGTGAAGGGCACGGTCACGGGCGTGCGGCCGACCTCGACGCTGTTGAGGATGACGATGGCGCCGGGGGGCTCGGAGGTGACCGTGAGGTCCCGCTCGAGGCAACCGCCAAGCCCCGTCGCCGCCAGCAGCATCGCCAGGATGATCCCGCTTCTCATGCTGAATTATTTACCCGCGCCGCAACACAACCTCAAGATGAAAATCCGCGGCCACGCGGGCGGCGCGGCGGCGGGCAGGCGAGGGAGAAACAAGACCGGCCGCGGGCGGGCGGGATTTGCCGAGGGGATGTCGCCGCGATCGAAAGCACTGAGAGAGGCCGCCGTGCGCGAAACCGCAAGCGGTGGAAGCGGGCGGACTGCGAAGCGAGATTGGACCTCGCCGGCGGATTTCTCCGCAAAGCACGGAAAGATACGGGGCAACGGCGGCGATTGTGCGGGGGGCGGCCTATAATAGGCCATGGAATTGGAACCCCCTATGACCGCGCGCGGCCACGAGGACCCCTTTGCTGTCCAGTTCAGCCTGTTCCTGGCCAACCGGGTGGGGCAACTGAAGGACCTGCTGGACGTGCTGGCCCAGAAAAGCCTCACGGTGGTGGGCATTTCCATCGTCGACGCCACGGACTGGGCGGTCATCCGCATGATCCTGTCGGACCCCAACAAGGCCCGCGAGGTCTTCAAGGAGCATTCCCTTCCGTTCACCGAGAGCCCGGTGCTGCTGGTGTGCCTCGACGAGGACGCGGCGCTGGCCAGGGCGTGCGCGCTGCTGATGCAAGTCGAGGTCAATCTGCATTTTGCCTACCCGCTGACGATCCGGTGCGAGGACCATCCCGTGATCGTCTTGCACGTAGACGACAACGACACGGCCACGTCGATGCTGATGCGTCACGGCTTCGTGCTGCTGGGTGAGGAGGATCTTGCCAATTAGCCGCACTCCAACAACCATCCATCCCCGCGGAACGAGGCGAAGGAAGATCGCCCCCGCGCGGGGTTCGGCGTTCACGGCCCCGGCCGCCCCGCCATCGCACCGACCGGGCGCCAACCCCGCTGCCTCGGCGGCCGGAACGCTACTGCTTGATTCGCCGTCGCTTGCAAAGCGGCCAACGCGAGGCTATCCTTTCGGCACCATGGCCCAGATGTACGACATTGCGGTGCTGGGGACGACGCCGGCCGGCTGTGCGGCGGCGTACCACCTGGCCAAGTTGGGCCTCAAGGTGGCCCTGGTCGAGTCGCCGGGGGCGTTCAACGAGTGCCCCCTGATGGACTGGGCCCCCAAGGAATTCTTCAAGCTGCCGGGTTTGCCCAAGGGTCTTGCCGCCGCGGCCAAGGCGTCGTCCTTCGACGCGGTGCAGTATCACGACGCCAAGCTCGCCCGCCAGGTGGAGTACGCGCCGCGGGTCATCGCGGGCTACTTCCTCAAGACCAGCAACCTCATCAAGGCCCTCTCGTCGGCGGCCGTCAAGGCCGGGGCCAAGTGCTTCAGCATGAAGAACCGCCCGGCCATGCACCTCGACGAGGAGATCGTCCGCCTGCTGGGCTCGGTGCAGGTGACGGCCCGGATGCTGCTGATCGCCCAAGGCTCGCCCTTTGACGTGCTGGGCGACCTGGCCATGCCCGTCCGCCCCGCCACGCGAAGCTTCTTCGTATCCGCCGCGCTGGACATCCCGCTGACCCACAAGGCAGTGGCCAAGAAGATCGGCGGGGCGCTGCACGTGGTGGAACTACGTGAGCGCAGCGAGATGGGGATGTTCTTCCTGTCCGAGGGCGTGCTGCACCTGCGGGTGATTTCGTCATCCACCGCCACCGGGACGCGGGCGGCGGAGCTATCGTCGCTGGTGGCGGGGCTTCAGAAGGCCGACCTGCTGCCGGCGGACCTGGCGTTGGAACGGGCGAAGGGCGCCGTGTGGTACCCCCCCGCGGGCGAGGCGCTGGAGATGGAGACGCACGTGGCCAAGCGGTGCATGCTGGTGGGCACGGCCGGCGGCTTCGCCGACACCATCACCGGCCAGACGCTCGCCCCGTCGGTGCGGTCAGCCATCATCGCCGCCGACATCGCGGCGGCCTCGCTGGACAGCGCCGATCCGCAGGACGCCTTGATGAAGTTCAAGACCGAGTGGCGCAAGAGCCTCGCCGAGTATCTCCGCCCGCCGAGCACGTCGCTGCACATGCTGCTGCCGCTGCTGTTCGTCAACCAGCGGATCGTCTCGAAGTTCACCCGCGCCCTGCTGTACGGCGAGAATATCTGAGTCAAGGCGGAGTCATTGCCGCGGCCGCTCGCCCCGCCGGAGGTACATCTCGCCCATGTGGCAGAGGCGGCGGCTGAGCTTCCCCTTGTGGGCCTGGCAATAATGCTGATGGGCGCTGTGCAGCCGGTTGTGAATCCAGCGCCCGGGCGGGTTGTCGGTGCCCAGGAGCACCAGGGCGGTGATGAAGAACACCACTGAGGGGACGATCGGCATGACGAGCCCGACGAGCCCCAGCAGGAAGCATCCACCCGCGAGCACCAGCCGAAGCGGCTTGAAGATTTTCATATAGGCTTTCCCCACGCGGCTTTCCCTGATCTGCCCCAGGCGTCCCCTCACGTTCAGACCTTGCCATGCCATCATGCACCTCAAATCATTCTAAGGGGGCGCGAGGGGAACGGTGGCACAAAACCATTTGCGATGGGATTGACGGCGGGAAAGGATTCATTAAGCTATTGCGTTCGCGCCGACAGCGGCGGGTGCCGCGGGCCCGATGAGAAAAAGGAGAACACATGCGCAAGATTTTCACCCTGATCGCCGTCGTTCTGCTGGTGACCCTGCCCGTGCTGGCCGTCGCCACCACCACGACCAAGCCGGACGCCTCCTCGCAGCCGGCCTCCAGCCCAGCCACCAAGACGGCTGTCAACAGCACCGCCCGCTAACGTAGGTGTCCATCATGGGGCGCGGCCAGCCGGTCCGCCTCGCGGACAAGAAGCCGTAGCCGGACCCCGACAGGGCCCCGCTGCGGCTTTTGCATTGCCCTGGAAGGCCGATGCGCATCGCCGGCCGTCGGCGGCGGCCTGACGAGATGCGACACCGAGCCGCCTGCGGCCTCGCGGCGCTAGACTTAGCGGGTAAGTATGCACGACACAAACCTCATCTTGACGATCACGATCGGCCTGACCTTCGCGCTGGTGCTGGGCTACATCACGCAGCGGATGGGCCTGTCGCCCATCGTGGGCTACCTGCTGGCGGGGCTGGCGATCGGGCCTTTCACGCCCGGCATCGTGGCCGACCCTGTCATCACCGCGCAGCTGGCCGAGATCGGCGTGATCCTGCTGATGTTCGGCGTGGGCCTGCATTTCCACTGGCGGGATCTGCTGGCGGTGCGGTCGCTCGCCCTGCCCGGCGCCATCGGCCAGAGCCTGGTGGCCACGGGCCTGGGCGTCGCGGTCACGGCGGCGTTCGGCTGGAGCCTGGGAGCGGGCGTGGTGCTGGGCATCGCCATCTCGGTGGCCAGCACGGTGGTGCTCATCCGCGTGCTCTCGGACAACCGCGCCGTCGGCACCGCCGCCGGCCACGCCGCCATCGGCTGGCTGGTCGTGGAGGACATGCTCACGATCATCGTGCTGGTGCTGCTGCCGCCCATCGTCGCCGCCAGCAGCGGAAACGGCAGCCTGTGGCAGGCCATGGGCGTGCTGGGCATCGCCCTGGGCAAACTGGCCTTGCTGGTGGGCGTGATGATCGTCGCCGGTTCGCGGGTGATCCCCTGGCTGATGCACCGCGTCGCCCGCTCGCGATCGCGCGAGCTGTTCACGCTGACCGTGCTGGTGGTGGCGCTGGGCGTGGCCACGGGCTCGGCGTGGCTGTTCGGCGCGTCGATGGCCCTGGGGGCGTTCCTGGCCGGCATGGCCGTGGCCCAGTCCGACGTCAGCCACCATGCCGCCTCCGACGCCCTGCCGATGCGCGACGCCTTCGCCGTGCTGTTCTTCCTGTCGGTGGGCATGCTCTTCGACCCGATGATCTTCATCCACCAGGCCGGACTGGTGCTGGCCGTGCTGGGCGTCATCCTGCTGGCCAAGCCCGCGGCGGCCTTGCTGATCGTCGTCTTCCTGGGCTACCCGCTGCGGACGGCCCTGACGGTGGCGGTGGGCCTGGCCCAGATCGGCGAGTTCTCGTTCATCCTGTCGGAACTGGGGCGGTCGCTGAAGGTGCTGCCGGAGTCGGGGCACAACGTGCTGGTGGCGGCCGCCCTGCTGTCGATCAGCCTCAATCCGCTGCTGTTCCGCCATGTGCCCGGCATGGAGTTGTGGCTCAACCGCCACCCGAGGATTCTGGCCCTCTTTACCCGATGGCGCAAGAAGCGGATCCTGCCGACGCTGCCAACCGCCCCCGAGCGGGCCCTGCCGCGGGCGGTGGTGGTGGGCTACGGGCCGGTGGGCAAGATGCTGACGCGGATGCTGGAGGACTTCAACATCCAGCCGGCGATCATCGACATGAACCTCGACTCGGTGACCTCTCTTCGCAAGGCCGGGCTGGTGGCGATCTATGGCGACGCGGGGCGGCGCGAGATTCTCGAGGCCGCCGGCATCGCGCAGGCCGAATACCTGGTCGTGACGCTGCCGGAGGTGATGAGCCGCATCCCCGTCATCGCCTCGGCCCGCCTGCTGAACCCGGACCTCAAGATCCTCACGCGTGCGCGGTACGTCAACGAACGCCTCATTCTCGAGGAATCCGGCATGACCTTCGCCGCGTACGAGGAGACTGAGGTCGCCGTCGCCCTCGCCCGCCTGCTGCTGCGCGAGATCGGCGTCAACCAGGACGAGATCGACGCCGAGTCCACCCGCCTCCGCTCCGGCTGGGCCGGCTGACGCCCACGTGGCGGCCGATCTATTGCACCGACTTCGCCAGGTCCAGCCGCCATTGGCCGTCGAAATACTGGAACACGATCTTGCGGCCGGAGGGCAGCGAGATCATCGCCACGCCGTCCTTGATCTTGCACTTGGCGGCCTTGGGCTTGCGCTTGGTGGCGTCAAGGAAGACGGTGATCAGTGGGTCCATTTCGTCAGGGGTGTACTCGCCGTCCAGCGGGAACCAGCGGCAGGTGGCGAAGTGGTAGCCCCAGTGAATGTCGTGCAGGTTGCGTTCGGGGTGCAGCGTGAGTTTCAGCTCCGGGCGCGTCAGCAGCTGCAGACCCAGCTTCGCCTTGGCGCCTTCGATGAGGATGGCGCGGGCCTCGCCGAGGTCGCTGGTGGCCCCGCCGGCCTGGTACTGCGCGAGCACCTTGCCCTCGGGGACCACGATGTCATCGAGCATCACCACGCCTTCCTCGCCGAGCATCACCAGGTGTCGCTTCACGCGGGCGGCGGCCCCGCGGTAGGCCTTGGTCGCATCGCAGGCCACGTGCCGCAGGTCGCCGCGCGAGACGCAGTCGGTGATCTCGCCGACGAAGGCGAACGGCTCCTTGGGGGCCTTGCTGTTGATGATCGGCAGCGTGTGCATCGTGGGCTTGTCTTTGTAGTAGCCCGGGTCGATCAGCAGCCGCTCGCCGCGGAGGTCGAGGAACATCGAGCCCGTGTCGCCCTGGTTGTGGTGCGTGTACGGCGGGCGCGAGCCCTTGAGCCCGGCGTCCAGCACGCAGTCGTAGTTCTCGCCCGAGCGGATGATGGAATACTGGATGTCGCGCATCCGGTACGCCGTCGGCAGCGGCGGCTGATCGGTGCACTCCGGCACGTCAGGCCGCAGCAGCAGCGAGAACAGCGGGGCCGCCCCGTAAGGCCGCGTCCGCTTGTTCGCCGCATCCTGTTCCTGACGGCGCGCGGCATGATCGCCGTACCACAGGGCGAAGGGGTCGTTGAACCGCCCGGCCACCAGCCAGGCGATCTCGCCGTTCATCGCCACCGGCACGGTGTCGTTGACGCCATGCAGGTCGCCGTCGTTGCACAGCGACACGCGGATGTTGTTCATGCACTGCTCGACGCTGGGGTGCGACAGCAGGCCGTCGTCGGTGTCCAGAACGCTCTGGAGCGCATATGCGAAATGCAGGAAGTTCGTGCCGCCGTAGTCCCAGTACTGCACGCCCTCGGTGCAGCCGCCGTCTGGGCCCCAGCAGTAATCGATGTACTGGCGGATGAGCTTGCGGGCGAGGTAGAGGCTCTCGGGGGCGTCGGCGTTTTCCTTCAGCAGGGCCAAGGCGATCAGCCCGCCGCCGCAGTTGCACACGCTGTTGGCGTTGGCGATCGTCGTGCAGTTCCACATCCGCTCGCGGGCGGTGGTCAGGTGCAGCTTGAGGAACTTGCCGCACAGCCCGCGCCAGGCCGCGCGGTCGCTCTCGGCGATGTGCGGGTGGAACGTGTCGTACGCCAGGGCCAGGGCCGTCGACGCCATGCCGGGGTGCAGGTCGGTGTAGCGGCCGGGAGAGATCACGCCGTTGACGTACTTCACGATCTTGCTGGCCGTGTCGACCAGCTTGAGGTCGTGCGTGATGATGAACTTGTACAGCAGCGAGCCCAGGCGGCCGATCATGCCGAAATGCTCGCTGCGGTTGCCGTAGTGATGCGGGTAGGCGTCCTGCAGCAGCAGCTTGTTGAGGCGGCGGACCTCCATGTCGGTCAGCTTGGCCACGCCCTTTTGCAGCAGGGCCTTGGTGGCGGCGCCCATTTCCACGTCGGCGAAGTCCTCGGCCGCGTAGAAATCACGCCGCCGCAACAGCCCGTTGAGGAACGAGCGGAAGATGAGCTTGCCCGCGTCGTCAAGGCAATGCTTCTCCTGCGCGTAGTGCATCACGGCCCGCACGTCATCGTTGGCCAGTTCGTACACGCGGCGGCTGGGCGAGGGCTCGCCACGCTGGGCGGCGGTGGCGGTGTGGCCGGCGACGTACCAGAGCTTGCCGGTGATGTCGTCGCCGAAGTCCTGGTCGCTGTCGTCCAACACGTTGGTGACCTTGAGGTCGTCGGGCGTGGTGGCCGTGTTGCGGATCAGCGTGGCGAACGCCGGGTTCTTCGCCTTGCGGGCGATCTCGGCCTGGCGGGCCTCGGTGAAGAAGATGTACGGATGCTGCAGGTTCAGCGCGGCGGGGTCCACCTGCGGGGCGGCCGCTCGCAACGACACGGCGGCCAGCTCGCGGGCCTGCCCGTCGGCCTCAAACCAGAAGCGATAACGGTAGAACTGCGGGCGGTCCAGTTCCAGCGGCAGATCGAGCTTGGTCTCGCCCGGCTCGAGCTTCAGCGGCGTGGCGCTGCACCAGCCGTCGGTGTTGACGCCCTTCTCTTTCCACACCATCAGCCGGCCGCTGATGGGCTTGTCGGTCGTGTTGGCCAGCACCGCGGCGAAGGGGCTCGTGCCGCGCCGCAGGATGCGCTCGCCGCTGGTCAGCGACCGCAGCTGCACGGCCGGGATGTCGCCGCCGAAGACGAACTCGGCGAACCGCTCGGCCTGGGTGAAGCCCAGTTCGAGGGCGGAGATGCAGGCGAAGTCGGGGTCCGTGCCGTTCCACTTCACGTGCACCGCCGTGCCGCGCACGACCGTGCCGAACGACGGCACCGGCACGCCCATGGCGGCCCAGGTGACGCGGAACTCGACGGACCAGCCTTGCACGTCCACGCGGCCGCGGGCGCGGAGGGCGTCGGGAATCTTGCCGATGCCCTTGTTGTCGAAGACCTGGCCATCGGGGGCGATGATGAACTGCGTCTGGTCGTATTGGTTGGCCGGGTTGGTGGCCAGCCGGAACTCGATGTGGTCCTGCTGCCAGAAGCTGTTGCTGTGCGGGGGCACGCCCGTGAGCTTAGGGGCGGGGTCCTCGCAACGGGCGTGCAGATAGACGTACGTGTCATCGTACGCCATCTGGATTCGCGAGATCCGCTGCGGCAGTTCCTCGCCGTGGGGGTCGCACAGCGTCGCGATCGGGGCGATCTTCGCCCACGTCTTGTCGGTGTCCACGAAGATCTTCGGCACGAAGTATCGCGGCGCGAGGTAGTTGTTGCGGGCATCCACGTCGAACGGGCCATACTGCCAGTCGGTCGTACTCATGTTATTCCAGTCTGAAAGAAGGCGGCCACGCGGCCATCGCTATTCAACGCCGAAAACGCAACATAGTAGCGGACCAAGAGGGGTTTGTCGCGTGCGAATCAGGCACTGCGAACGGCCTCGCGGATTTGCCGGGCCACGTCGGCCATCTCTTCGTCGCTGGCGTAGCGGGTGCGCGGCCAGAAGAAGCCTCGCAGCCCGTCCTTGCGGCGGCGAGGGACGATGTGGACGTGCAGGTGCGTGATGCTCTGGCTGAAGCGATTGTTGATGGCGACAAACGTGCCGTCGGCACCCATCGCACGCTCGACGGCGGCCGCCAGCCGCTGCACGCACCGGAACAGCGGCCCCACCCTTGCCACCGGCAGGTCCGCGAGCGTCTCGACATGCTCGCGCGGCAGCAGCAGGCAATGCCCCGGGAACAGCGGCCTGTCATCGAGGATCGCGATGCACAGGTCGTCGTCATACACGACCTGGCCGCCGCGTGCGGCGATGAGGTCGCAGAATTTGCAGACGCCAAGGGTCATCGTTTCACTCGCGAATTCGAAAAAGCCCCTGCCGATCCGCCGCGAATGTCACTCCTTCGTCCATCTCGCCGCGTCTCCTGAAGGGAGGGAACGTTGCTACCTGCTCCGGCCAATCCTATAATAGGTTCGCATCACCCCAAGGAACCTAATGCTATGGCCGATCCGGTAAACGAGTGCCTGCCCCCGCCGCTCACCGTCCCTGTCCGTGGCGAGCCGATGGATGCCCTGCTGGACAAGGAATGGCTGGTGGCCAACAAGATCGGGGCATACAGTTCCTCCACCACGGTCGGCTGCAACACCCGCCGCTATCACGGCCTGCTGGTGGCGGCAACCATCCCGCCGGTCGGCCGCGTGGCCACACTGTCGACGGTGATGGAACAGATGACCGTGGGCGAGACCACCTACGACCTGGCCACAAATGAATTCCACGACGCCTTCAGCCCGCGCGGCTTCGAGCACCAGGAGACGTTCGTCAACGCCACCGCCCCCGCCTTCCACTATCGCGCCGGCGGCGTGGAACTGGTCAAGGAAGTCGTCCTGGCCGAAAACGCCAACGCCGTCGCCATCCGCTACACCGTCCGCGGCGGGCGGGTGTCGCTGAAGCTCTGGCCCTTCGCCACGATGCGCGACTTCCACCACCTCCGCAAGGTGCACCAGCCACACCACATGACCTTCAGCGGCATCCCGCGCGGGGTTCTGGTCGAAGACCGCATGCAGGCGAAGCATGGCCTACATATCGTCTCGAACGAATGTGTCTTCGATCCCCGCCCGCAGTGGTGGTACCGCTTCTGCTACCGCGGCGAGATCGCCCGCGGGCAGGAAGGCTTCGAGGACCTCTACACGCCCGGCTGCTTCACGGTGGACCTGGCCGACGGGGCCAGCTGCCAGCTGACGGCCAGCCTGGACGAGCCCATCGCCGTCGACGTGCCCGCCACCCTCGCCAGCCGCCACACCCGCCACAACGAGCTCGCCGCGGGCCTGGGCCCCAAGGCCGACGCCGCCGCCCGCACGCTGGCGGCCGCCACCGACGCCTTCGTCGTCATGCGCGACTTCCCCAACGCCGCCCCACAGGCCACCATCCTGGCGGGCTTCCACTGGTTCGCCGACTGGGGCCGAGACGCCTTCATCGCCCTGCCGGGCCTGCTGCTCACCACCCGCCGCTTCGACCTGGCCCGACAGGTCTTCCGCACCTTCGCCACGCACCTGTCCGACGGCATGGTCCCCAACCGCTTCGACGACTACGGCTCAGCCCCGCACTACAACAGCATCGACGCCTCGCTGTGGTTCATCATGGCCGCCGAGCAGTATGTCACGGCCTCAGGCGACGAGGCCTTCTGGCGCAGCACGCTCATGCCCGTCATCCGCCAGATCCTCGACGCCTACCACAACGGCACGCTGTTCGACATTCACGCCGACTCCGACGGCCTGGTCATCGGCGGGTCGGAGCACACGCAGCTGACGTGGATGGACGCGGCCCTGGGGCAGGAAGTGATCACACCCCGCCACGGCAAGGCCGTCGAGGTCAACGCGATGTGGCACGCCGCCCACCGCATCATGGCCCGGCGGTGCGAGAACCTCGACAATTCCCTCGCCCGCCACTACGCCGACCGCGCCGACATGATCGGCCGCTCGTTCGTCAAAACCTTCTGGAACGCCCAGTCGCAATGCCTGTTCGACTGCGTCTTCGACGGGCGGGGCGATGCGACCATCCGCCCCAACCAGATCCTGGCCGTCTCGCTGCCGCACAGCCCGCTGAACACGCTCCAGCAGGCGAGCGTCCTGCGCGTGGTGACGCAACACCTGCTGACGCCGTACGGCCTGCGCACGCTCTCGCCGGTCGACAGCCGCTACCGCCGCCAGTACGGCGGTTCGTGGGAGTCGCGCGACCGCGCGTACCACCAGGGCACGGTCTGGGCGTGGCTGATGGGCCCGTACATCGAGGCCCTGCTCAAGGTCGAGAGCTTCAGCCCCGCCGCCGTCAAGCAGGCCAAGGCCGCCCTGGCCGCCTTCGACGACCACCTCGCCCACGCCGGCCTGGGATACATCAACGAGATCTTCGACGCCGATCCTCCCCACACCCCCCGCGGATGCATCGCCCAGGCGTGGTCCATCTCCGAAGTCCTCCGCGCCAAAATGATGGTCGCTGCATATGATCGGTAATCCCTGTCCTCGGTTAGCATATTGACCCGGTGACGAATGAGACGTCTGGTAATCCTGATCGTCCTAGCGATGACCGGTGCGGAGTCGATGGGGGTCGAGGTCAAGCTCGACCTGGTCGACGACGCGAACGCGTCCCCCTACCACTACATCCATTACACGATCCGCAATGATGCGGCGCGCGGGTCGATCTCGTCGATCATGTTTCGCATGGCCGAGGGCGGGCCGGCGTTCGTCGTGCCCGCATTCGTCCCGGCCGGAGAGTCGTTCGAGGGCGTGATGGCGCTGCCGGCATTGTCGCCGCAGCAGGCGTATGACGTCGTCTTCGCCGGCGGCAGCGTGCGGCTGCCGGTCGCTATCCCCCCGCAACGCGTCCGCCCCCAGGACACCGTCAACGCCGGTCTCTACGCCGATTTCGAAGGCGCGGCCCTCGCCTGGCCGCCGGCCGGCGTTCGAGAGCTCTTCCTCGCCGCGGTGCTGCTGTGCGTGGTGCTGGCGGCGACGACGCTCGTCCGCCGCCCGGCCGTCCGCATCGCCGCAGCCCTCGCCGTTGCCCTGGCCGCCGCGGGCGCCGCACTCCTATACCTGGAAAGCCAGCCGCTTGTGCAGGAAAGGCTGGTTGCCGACGCCAACGGCCAGGAAATGCTCGTGCTTGCCACCCGCCGCACCGGCCACTGGTCGTACCACGAGGCGCCGCTGATCCCCCTCTATGCCGACGCCGCCCAGTTGGCGGCCGACCGCACGCTCATCGATGCCGGGGCCGTCAACACGGAACTCACCCCCGACCGCGTGCGCCTCTTCCGCGTCGCCGCGCCCAAGCCCGCGCGGTAGCCGCGGCTCACTTCCCCTTCTTCCAATCGTCGCCGTGATCGTCGGCGCCTTCATCGTCGCCGCCTTCAGCATCCTCCTTGGGCAGTTCGAAACGCTGGCCGGCGATGGCCCAAGCGTCGACGTGCTCGGTGCGGGTGCGCTCGGTGACGGGCGGGCGGCGGGAGATGAGGTACCGGATGAACACCCACACCATCACCAGCAGTGTCAGGCCCAGGAAGGCCGTGCAGATCCACGCCAGCCGCACCAGCCCTTTGCGGGTGATGGCGTCGGCGACGGCGGCGTCCGACAGCATGATGCGGATCAGCCCGCCCAGCACGGCCGCCATCGCACCCAGCACGATCATCTGGATGACGAACTTTGTCAGCGGGCTGCGGCGCGGGGCATTGTCTACTTCCATGGCACACCCGCGCGCGGATCGAACTTCTCGACCTGGTCGAACTCGCGGAGCAGTTCCGCCCCGCGCGGAGAGATGGCCTTGGGGGCGACGATCTTGAGGACGACGTACAGGTCGGCCGCGCCCGCCCCCCCGGCGGGCTGGACGCCCTTGCCGCGGAGGCGCAGTTTCATGCCGCTGCCGGTGCCCGGCGGAATCTTCACCTTCGTCACGCCCTCCAGTGTCGGCACGTCGACGGCCGCTCCCAGGGCGGCCTCGGTGATGCTGATGGGGACTTCGACGTAGATGTCGTCGCCCTCGCGGCGGAAGTACGGGTGGTCGGACACGTGAGTGATGATATACAGGTCGCCGGCGCCGCCGGGGCCTTCCTCGCCCTTGCCGCTGAGGCGGATTCGCGAGCCCTCGTGCACGCCGGGCGGAATCTTGACGGTGATGGTCTCGGTCCTGCCGTCGCCGTGCTGGAGGCGAAGCGTCGTGCTGGCCCCGCGGATGGCCTGCAGGAAATCCAGCGTCATCTCGTACTCGGCGTCGCCGCCGCGCTGGGCAGCCCGCCGCGCGCCGCCGCTGCGGCCTCGCCCGCGTCCCCCGCCCAGGGCTTCCATGATCTCCTCGAGGCTCATGCCGCCAAAGCCGCCCCCGCCGCCGCGCATGCCGCCGAAGATGTCCTCGAAGTTCACGCCCGCCCCGCCGCCTGCGTATGGTTGCCGCCCGCCGCCGAAGCTCTGCCCGGGGCCGGCGTGGCCGAACTGGTCGTACATCTTCCGCTTCTGCGCATCGGACAGGACGTCGTAGGCTTCGGTCGCTTCCTTGAACTTGTCGGCAGAGTCCGCCGCCTTGTTGACGTCAGGGTGAAACTTCCGCGCCAGCTTGCGATACGCCGACTTGATCTGCGCCTCGCTCGCATCGCGCTTCACGCCCAGGACGTCATAGTAGTCTTTTTTCGCCATGGCAGCATTTTATCCGATTTCCGAGTGCAAGTCGCCGGGGGCGAATGGAAAGAGAGCGGGATTAGCGGGATTAGGGGATTGCATGGAAGTAGTAGAAGAAGAAGAAGAAGAAGAAGAAACGGAAAGAGAGTGGGACCTGCCTGCCGGCAGGCGGGTTGGGCGGTTGGATGGTGAGAGCGAGATTAAGCGGCGAAACATGCCGAGCATTTGGGCCAAGTTCGAGGGGCCATCCCTGCCGCGGAGCGGCTCAATAGCTCTAGCCTCGGGTTGGTCGCGCAGCGGCCTACCCGTGGACACAAAGGGCCATGACGTTCAACCGCGGAGCGGTTGGTTAATCGTTTGAGGTGACAACGGCTCGATGTTAACCAACCGCTCCGCGGTTGCGACGTGCGGCACGCGGGCCGTGACCACGGGTAGCTCGCTGCGCTCGCAACCCGAGGCTACGCTATTTCAACCGCTCCGCGGTTGCGACGTGCGCCCCGGGGGGTAGGCTCCTTTGAATCAATCCTTTCAATCCTCTGAATCATCCTAGAATCCCGCTCTCTTTCTTCTCCTCCTTGCCAAGACCCGGGCAGCGTCCAAGACGGGAAAACAAAGCAGGGGCAGGCCGCCGAACAAGCCGACCTACCCCTGCCCCTAGTAAAGACGGGAGGTTGATTCTACTGGGCCATCACCTTGGAGATCGTGAACACCGGCAGCAGCAGGGCCATCGCGATGCCGCCAACGATCAGGCCCATGATGATGATCATGAGCGGTTCGATCATCTGCGTCACGGTCTTGATGGCCACCTTGAGATCCTCTTCGCAGAACACGGCCACCCGGTTCATCACCATGCCCAGCTTGCCGGTTCGCTCGCCGGCGGCGACCATCTGGGCCACCGTCCGCGGGATCAGCGGGTGGTTCATCATCTGATCCGACAGCATCGAGCCTTCCTGCACGCCCTTGGACAGGCTGCTCCAGATCGTGGCGTAGTAGTGGTTGCCCGCGGCCTCGGCCGTGATGGCCAGGCCGTCGAGCATGCTCACGCCGGTAGAGACCATCGTGGCCATGGTCCGCAGTGAGCGGGCCAGGTAGGCCTTGCGGTACATCGGGCCCAGGACGGGCACGTACAGCTTGATCTTGTCGAGCACCAGTCGTCCCGCCGGCGTCCGGAAGTAGTAGTATCCGCCGACGATCGCCCCGGCCAGCCCCAGCACGAACAGGTACCAGTACCCCACCAGCGTCGAGCTCATGGCCATCAGCATTCGCGTGGGCGTGGGCAGTGCGGCGCCCTTGCCGGCGTAGATCTTCTCGAACCGCGGCAGCACGAAGATCAGCAGCGCCGTCACCACCAGCACGCAGAAACTCAGCATGCACAGCGGGTAGACCATCGCGCCCTTGACGCGTTTGCGGGTCTCGCGTTCCTGTTCCATGTACTCGCTGGCACGCTGCAGCATCGAGCCCATCGTGCCCGAGGCCTCCGAGGCCTTCATCAGGGCGATGAAGAGCTGGTCGAACAGCCTGGGATGTCGTTCCAGGGCGGCCGAGAACGTCACGCCGGCGTTCACCTGCTCCGAGAGGTCCTTCACCAACGCCTGCATGCCGGTGTGATTGCTCTGCTGGGCAATGCTATCCAGGGCCTCGGCCAGCGGCACGCCGGTGTCGGTCATCACGGCCAGCTGGGTGGTGAAGAAGATGATGTCGTCGCGGCTGATCTTGCGGGGCGGCCCCTGGGGAACCGGTGCCGCGATCGCAGGGCGGGCGTTGAGGTTGGCCCTGCCTTCGCCGCGGCCGGACGCGTCGCTGGCGCGCGCGTTGGGGGTGAAGCGCAGTTCGTCTTTTTGTTGCACCGTGCTCGCCATGTTTATCCTTCTTGCGGCCGTCCACTGTGGGGGCGCCCGAGGGGCGCCACACCGCCAACGCTATGCCGCCAGTTGCTTGGCCAATCGTTCGGGGTTCTGCGCCCGCGTCAACGCCATCTGGCGGGTGATGCGGCCGCGCGAAACCAGTTCCAGGATCGACTCGTCCATCGTCCGCATGCCCGCGGCGCGGCCCATCTCGATCATGCCCGCGATCAGGTGCGTCTCGCTTTCGCGGATCGCGCGGCGGATGCCGGGGTTGGCGATGAGGATCTCCACCGCCGGCACGAGCCCCTCGGTCGCCTGATCCGGGAAGAGCGATTGGCAGACCACGGCCTGCAGCGTGTCGGCCAACTGAACGCGCACCTGCGACTGCTGGGTGGCCGGGAACACGTCGATGATGCGGCTGACCGTCTCCACCGCGCTGACGGTGTGCAGGCTGGCCATGACGAGATGGCCGGTCTCGGCCGCCGTCAGGGCCGCCGAAATCGTCTCCAGGTCCCGCATCTCGCCCACCAGGATCACGTCGGGACGCTGGCGCACCACGTGCCGCAGGGCCGAGACGAACGAGGGAGAATCCAGCCCCACCTCGCGCTGCTCGATCACCGAGCGGCCGTGGCGGAAGGTGAACTCCACCGGGTCTTCCATCGTGATCACGTGGTAGGCGTGGGTCTTGTTGATGTAGTCGATCATGGCCGCCAGGGTGGTGCTCTTGCCGCTGCCGGCGCCGCCGGTGACCAGCACCAGGCCTCGGGGCAGGTTCGCCAGGTCGCGCACGCGCGGGGGCAGCTGCAGGTTGTCGAAGGCGGGGATCTCGTGGGGGATGAAGCGGACGGCGGCCGCCACCGTGCCCCGCTGGCGGTGAAGGTTGACGCGGAGGCGGCCCACGTTTTCGCGCCCCAGCGAGTAGTCCACATCGCCGATGGAGTCGAACTTGGCGCGATGCGCCGCGCTCAGCGTGGGCATGAAGGCGTCGGCCACCTCGCCGGGGGTCAGCGGGGGAAGGTCCAGCGGGAACATCCGTCCCGAGATCCATACCACCGGCGGCATGCCCGGGGCCAGCACGATATCGGAGACACGACGCTCCATCACAAGCTCGAACATTTGGTCTATGGTCCAACCCATCGTTGCTTCCTCTTGGGCGGCTATGCCGCCGTCACGCGAAGGATTTCCTCGACGGTCGTGATGCCCGCCTTCACCTTGGTCATCCCATCCTGCCGCAGCGAGATCATGCCCGTGGCAAGGGCCATGGCCCGCAGTTCATTGATGTTGGGCGACGCGGTGATCTTGTCGCGCATCGCATCGTCGGGGATGAGCAGTTCGTAGATGCCCATTCGCCCGCTGAAGCCGCTGTTGCGGCACTTGGGGCAGCCCACGCCGTGATAGAACGTCTCGGTCTCGCCCGCCAGCCGCTCGGCCGCCCGGCGGATATTCGGCGGCGGCTCGTAGGCTTCCTTGCAGGCGGTGCAGATCTTGCGGACGAGTCGCTGGGCCAGCACGCCGTTGAGCGATGCGGCCACCAGGTAAGGCTCCACGCCGACGTTCACCAGTCGCGTCACGGCGCCGGGGGCGTCGTTGGTGT
>CAZTVF010000003.1:55081-73557 GCA_964616985.1 uncultured Planctomycetaceae bacterium | reverse complement strand
CTGCGAGCACAGACGGCGGGCGAGACGCTGGGCCAGCACGGCGTCCACGGCGGATGAGGTGAGGAAGGGCTCGATGCCCATCTCCGTGAGCCGGGTGAGCGCGCCGGGGGCGTCGTTGGTGTGCAGCGTACTGAGCACGAGGTGGCCGGTCAGGGCCGCCTGCACGGCGATCTTGCCCGTCTCCTGGTCGCGGATTTCGCCCACCATCACGATGTCGGGGTCCTGGCGCAGCAGCGACCGCAGGGCCGAGGCGAAGGTGAAACCGATCTTGTCGTTCACCTGGAACTGGTTGATGCCCGGCAGGTTGAATTCCACCGGGTCCTCGACGGTGCAGATGTTCACATCGTCGCTGTTGAGCTCCTTGAGAACGCTGTACAGCGTCGTGCTCTTGCCGCTGCCCGTGGGGCCCGTCACCAGCACGATGCCGTTGGGCGAGTCGATCGCCTCGCGCCACGACTTGAGCATCTCGTACGAGAAGCCCAGCTTCTCGAGGTTCACCAGGATGTTGCGATTGTCGATGATGCGGATGACCACCTTCTCGCCGTGGCTGCCCGCCAGCGTGCTGACGCGAAGGTCGATCGGGCGCCCGTCCATCAGCACGTGGATGCCGCCGTCCTGCGGCAGGCGGCGCTCGGAGATGTCCAGCCCGGCCATGATCTTGATGCGGCTGACGACGGCGGGCAGCATCTTGAACGGCGGGCGCAGCTTCTCGTACATCGAGCCGTCCACTCGGTAGCGGACGCGCAGCGTGTTCTCGCCGGGTTCGACGTGAATGTCCGATGCCCCTTCGCGCACGGCGTGGAAGAGCAGGTAGTTCACTAGCTTGATCACGGGCGACCCGTCGGCCGCGGCCTCCAGGTCGGTGATGTCCTCCATCTTCTCTTCAACCAGGGACAGCTCGCCGGCGTCCTTGTCGTCGAAGATGTCGTCGATCACGAAGATGTTGGCCGACGGCAGGTGGTTGTCCAGCGTGGCCTTGATCTCTTTGCTCAGGCCGCACACCACCAGCACTTCGCAGTTCGTCAGGCGCCCCACTTCCTCGATGAGGAAGACATTGGCCGGCTCGCTGATGGCCAGCGTGAGGCGGTTGCGCACCTTGAACAGCGGCAGCACCGTGTGCTTTTCGAGGAACTCGCGAGGCAGCAGGTCGATCACCTTGGGGTCGGCGATGCGCGGCGAGATGTGCGCGAACGGCACGCCGTAGCCCGCCGACAGGCAGATCATGATCTGCTCTTCGGTGCAGATCTCGAGCTTCTGGAGCACCTCGCCCAGCAGCATCGTGCTGCCCTTCTGGCGCTGGAAATCCAGCGCCTGGCGCAGCTGCTCCTCGGAGATGGCCCCCTGCTTGATCAGCAGTTGGCCCAACTGGAGTTTCTTGCTTGTGTCACTGGAAATCATTGCAAGTTACGCCTCCACCGCCTTGACCGCCTCGGTTGGATCGTTGAAGATTTCGAACGTCGAATCCAGCCGCGTGATCTCGAGGATCTTGCGGACGTTGTCATCGCATTTCACCAGGCGCACCTGCCCCAGCCGCTCGGCCAGGCGGTCCTGCAGCGACATCAGGTACTCCAGGCAGGCGCTGTCCATGAACGGCACGTTCTCGAGGTTGAGCACCAGGTCGATCACTTCCTTCGACGCCAGCTGGTGGTCCACCGCCTGCTGGATCGCGCCCAGCGAGTCCTCCGTCAGGTCGCCCTTGAGGTTCAAGATGACCGCGTGCCCGTAGCTTTCGGCGGTGATGTTCATCGTGTCAACTCCTGTGCGATGTCGGCCGGGAAGACGATCCTGGCCGGCTGGCGGATGTCCTCCAGAACGCGCTCGAGGTCCAGGGCGAGGAAGATGCCCACCAGCCTGGCGTCGAACTGCGTGCCGCTGAAACGGCGGATCTCCTCCACCGCCACCGGCAGCGGCAGGGCCTTGCGGTACGTGCGGTCGGAGGTCATGGCGTCGAAGACGTCGGCCAGCCCGACGATCAGGCCGTCCAGCGGCACCTCCTCGCCGCGGAGACCCTGGGGGTACCCCTTGCCGTCGGGACGCTCGTGATGCGTGAGGATGCCGCTGATCACCTTGTCCAGGTGGCGGATCCCGCCGAGGATCTTGGCCCCGATGCTGGGGTGCAGCTTGATCCGGTCGTACTCCTCGTCGGTCAGTCGCCCGGGCTTGCACAGCACGCTCTCGGGCACGCCGATCTTGCCCACGTCGTGCAGCAGGCCCGTCAGGTACACCTGGTGGACGCGCTCGGGCGGGAAGCCCAGTTCCTCCGAGATGCGCTTCGACAGCAGCGCGACCCGCTCGGAATGGCCCGACGTGTAAGGGTCCTTGGCGTCGATGCTGGACGTCAGCGCGTGCAGCACGCCCATCAACAGGTCCTGCAGCTCGGCGTACAGCATGCTGTTGGACTGGAAGATGGCCGCCTGGTTGGCGATCGAGCCGATCAGCTTCAAATCCGTGCTGTCGAAGTCGCCCGTGGCCTTGTTGAAACCGATGATCATGCCCATCAGCTTCTTGTCCGCCACCATCGGCGCGGCGATGACCCGCTTGACCGACGTGCCCAGGCCGCTGCCCTCCTGCGTCGAGAGGGCGTTGTCCAGCATGGGGCGATTGCTGGTGAACCGGGTCACCAGATGAACCGAGGCCAGAAGCTTGATCTGCTCGGCGTTGAGGTCGCTCTCGCCCGCGATCACCACCAGGTCGTCCTCGTCCACCGGCGGGTGCGCGTACACCACGGCCGCGGCGGCGGGAATGTGCACCACCTCCAGCAGGTCCTGGCAGATGCTCATGAAGAAGTCGCGCGGCTGCTGCGTCACCTTCATCGCGCCGCTGATGCGGTACAGGAGGCTCAGTTCCTCGTAGGTCGTGGCGAGGTTCGTGGAGAGGTTCTCGATTTCGCCGCGGGCATTCTCTGCCGCCAGTTCGCGCTCGAGCATCCACTGAAGGATCATGGCCCAGTCGGCGGCCTGGTTCTCGCTGTGGCGGATCTGCCCCTGCGAGGCGGCGATGACCGAAGGATCGATCTTGTTGTCCTGGCAGAACGCCTCGATCTTGTGGGCGGCCAGCGCCTCGATCGTGGGATACCCCGCGACGATGACGCAGAACAGCCGGCGGCGCTGGAAGACAGGGACCGCGATCTCGCTGCCGCCGCACTGGGTGGGCCGCTGGATGGCGGCGCCCTTGGCGATCACCTGCTGCACCAGGCCCTCCAGCGTGGCCGCACAGTCCACGCCCGCCTGCAGGACGGCGCTGCACAGGCTGCAGTTGCGCGCATGCTCACCCACGCGCTGGCCCTGGGCGTCCCAGGCGCCGAGGTTGATCCCCAGCGACTGCAGGCGCCCCTGGATCTGCGACAGGAGGCGAGCAATCAGCTCATGCGTCTGTGAAGTTTTGGTTACAGCCAGCGACATACGGCTCCAGTTTTTCCAGGCTCATGCCTCTTCGGCTCGCTTCGAAACAGCAGCGACTCTTTGCTCCATCGCCCGGCGCGGCAACTCAACGGCTCCAGGCGGGGCCACTCCAAAACCACCCGGCGGAACTAGCTCGGCGTGGGGCTGGGGACGGCGGTGTCCAGCAGGTCGGTCACCTTCTCCAGGATCTCGCGCGGCGAGAAGGGCTTGGCCAGCACGGCGGCGATTCCCGCCTCGATCATCTCGTTGGGCTCGATGTCGAAGCCCCGCGCCGTCAGCATGATCGCGGGGATGCCCTTGGTCTGCGGGTGCTGCCGCATCTGCTTGCACAGTTCCACGCCGGTCATGATCGGCATCTGGTAATCGGTGATCAGCAGGTCGGGCTTCTCGGCGATGCACGTCTCGAGCGCCTCCTCGCCGTCCACCGCGGTCAGCACTTCAAAGCCCGCGTTCTTGAGCTTCATGGACACCACGTGCAGGATGTGCGCCTCATCGTCGGCAACCAGGATTCGCTTGCTCATGTTCATTCGTCCTCTCAGGCGATCACGGGCATTTCGAAGCAGAACGTGCTTCCCTTGCCCGGCTCGCTCGTGACCGAAAGCTTGCCCTCGTGCACCGTTTCAATAATGTGTTTCACCAGCGTCAGGCCCAGGCCGGTGCCCTTGGCCATCTTGCAGTTGGCCTTGACGCGATAGAACTTGTCGAAGATGTGCGGCAGGTCCTCGGCCGGGATGCCCGCGCCGGTGTCGCTGACCTCGCAGACGGCGACCTTGCGACGCTCGTCCACGCTGACTTTGACCGTCACGTTTCCGCCCTCGGGCGTGTACTTGATGGCGTTGGACAGCAGGTTCAGCACCGCTTGGTAGATCATGTCGCGGTCGGCCTCCACCTGGTAGTACACCGGGGCCAACTGGTCGACCAGCGTGATGTTCTTGCCCTTGGCCTGGATCACGGCCACGTCCAGCACCTGCTTGACCACCGACGTGAGGCTGATGGGCTCGCGGACGACCTTGACCACGCCCGACTCGATGCGGGAGATGTTGAGGATGTTCTCGATCAGCCGGTGCAGGCGGTCGGTCTCCGAGGCGATGATCTCGTAGAACTCGCGCTTGGTCTTCTCGTCCTGGGCCTCGCCGTCCAGCAGCATCTCGATGTACGCCTTGATGGACGACAGCGGCGTCTTGAGCTCGTGCGAGACGTTGGACACGAAGTCGGTCTTCATGCGGGCGATTTCCTTCTCCCGCGTCACGTCGTGCAGCACGGCCACCACGCCGGAGACCTCTTCGCCGGCCACCACGCACGACAGCGTGATGCTGAAGACGCGCGGCGAGTTCTTCTGATCGATCGTGTGTTCCACCACCTTGCGGGTGAAGTTGTGCCCGTGGGCCCGCGTCTCGCGGATCAGCCTCACCAGCGTGCCGTCGGAGAGGATGCGGTCGATGTTCTTGCGGAGGCTGCCGCTGAGCTTGAAGCCCAGCAGCTTCTCGGCCGCCTCGTTGGCCAGGATCAACTCGTCAAAACGGTTGGTGACGATCACGGCGTCGGAGATCGAGAAGATGATGGCCTCGGTGTGGCTCTTCTCGGCCGCCGCGACGCGGAACTGGATCTGCAGCTCGCGATTCTCGGACCGCAGCTGGTCGGTCTGCTTGCGGAGATTGGTGAGGAACTCGTTGAGCGGGCGGGTCACCTGGGCGAGTTCGTCCGTGCAGTCGGCCATCACCAGCCCGATCTGCCCGGTCTTGGCCATGGTTTCCAGCTGGGTGGCGATGGTGGCGATGGTGCGGTGGACACTCTTCCAGAACAGCACGAGGACGAGCGCCGCCAACACCGCCACCAGCCCCAGCACGAGGTAGTTGAGGTTATGAACGGGCGCCCATTGCCCCTTCACCGCCATCACGGTGGCGTAGTAGGCAGCCGAAGCGCCCAGGGAGATCAAGGCGATGCTCGCCACTCCCAATCGTTTTGCGGTCGTCATGATTCTATTCCGTCTTCACTTTGGCCTTGGGGGCGCCCGACAGCTCGCGGGCCAGGGCGTTCTGCGGATCCAGTTTCAGCGCGTACGCATAGCAGCGGGCGGCGTCATCGTTCTTTCCATCGGCGGCATAGACGCGGCCCAGGAGACAGTGCACGATGGCCTGGTCGGTGTGGCTCTTGGCGGCGGCAGAGAGCACCTCGGCGGCGCGGGCCAGTTGCCCGTCGCGCATCAGGGAATAGCCCAGCAGCATCGAGGCGTCGAGCGATGCACGGTCCAGCGACAGCGCCTGCTGGGCCGCCAGGATCGCCCTGGCCGTGTCGCCCGCGGCCAGGGCCGCCTTGGCCAGGTTCGTCCACGCGCCGCAGGACTCGGGCTGCATGTTCTTCACGATGTGATAGCAGTCGCGGGCCTCCTCGGCCCGCCCGGCCGCCATCAGGCAGTCGCCCATCATCGTGTGAACCCACACGGGGCAGGAGTAGTTGGCCGCCTTGGTGAGCGGCCTCAGGGTATCCAGCGAATCGGCGAGCAGGCCCGCGTGGAACTGGCTGCGGCCCAGCGACTCGCGATAGCGCAGGTTCTTGGGGTCCAGGTCCAGGGCCTGCTGGAGATACTTCACCGCCTCGCGGTGGTCGTCGGTCATGGCCGCCAGCCTGCCGGCCAGTTCGTACAGGGCGGGCTCGGTGCCGGCCGACGACATGTAGCTCTCCAGGTAGATGCGGGCGTCTTCGACCTTGCCCATGTTGACGAGCACCTCGGCGGCGGCGGTCACAGCGGCCATCGATCCGGCGTCAATGGCCTGCGAGCGGCGGTAGGAGGCCAGCGCGTCGTCGAGCATGCCGTTCTTTTCCTGCGCGACGGCCAGGCAGTAGAACGCCTCGGGCGACTTGGGGGCCTCGGCACACACGCGCTGCAGTTCGCTGATAGCCTGGGGGTAATGCCCCTGCTCGATGTAGACCTTGCCCAGCAGCAGGCGGGCCGGGGTGTATTTCTCATCCATGGACAGGGCCTCGACGGCCTTGCCGGCGGCACGGTCCAGCTGGCCGTTGCGGAAATGCTCGGTCGCCACGCCGTACAGCATCTGCGCCCGGGTCTGGTCCCAGCGTTTGAACGCCTCGGCCTTGGCATCGGGCTGTGTGGGCCCGCAGCCGGCGGCGGCGAGCATCAGCAGGGATGTCACGATCCATCGAGTCATGGCGTATCTCCTTGCGCGGGGGCGGGGCCCGCCGCGCGGCGGCAACGCTTAGTCCTTGTTGTCTTGATCGGCCTGTTTGGGGGGCGTCTTGACGTCGGCTTCCTGATCGTCCGGCCGGCCGCTGCCAATCAGCGGGTCTTCAATCCGCGACTGCATGCCGAACGCCTTGCGGACATCGGGCGAGAGGCGGTCGTTGTCCCGGGGCTTTTGCGGCGTGATCACCCGCTCCACCGGCGCGCCCAGTTCGGTCATCATCATCCGCTCCAGCATGTACCTGGCCGAGCTGAACTGGGCCTCGTCCGCCCAGTAAGCGCGCTCCGTGAGGCGTTCCTTGAGGCGGATCGCCTCTTCCATGCGGGGCTCCATGGACAAGGCCATGTCGATGTTCCACAGGGCGCAGCCGCGCTTGCCCTCGGCAAGATCCCGCTTGGCCTGGCGGATGTGAGCCTGGGCCAGCCGCTCGCGACCCCACCACCGCAGGCCCTGGCGCTGCCCGACGCGGAACCGCTCGACGTCATCCTTGAGCTGGTCGCTCACGGCCTGGTCGTTGTCGGCCCGGATGATGCGCGGCGTGATCAGGATGATCACTTCCTCGCGGACCGTCTTGTCCACGGTGCTGCGGAACAGCGCCCCCAGGTACGGAACATTGCCCACCACGGGCACCTGGTTTCGGCCGTTGGAGGTATATTCGCGGAACAGGCCGCCGATGACGATCGTCCGGCCGTCCTGCACAAGCACGTTGGAGGTGACCTCGGTAGTCGTCTCCTTGGGCAGCACGTTGGAGCCCACCTGCGAGACGTTGCCGGTGGAATCCTCGGGGTGGATCTCCAGGCGGACGTTGCCGTTCTTGCCGATGAACGGCCGCACCAGCAGCCGCGTGCCCGTTTCAAGGAACTGCACGGTCTGCGTGGCGGTCGTGTCGGTGAGGGTCGTGGTGAGGTAGCCGTCGCGGTTGCCGACCATGACCTCGCCGCGCTGCTTGTTGATCACCAGCAGCTTGGGGTTGGCCAGCACGGTCACGTCGGTCACGCCTTCCAGCGCCCGGATAAAGAGCGCGGTGGAGTTCGAAATGAAGCCGAAGCTCAAACCGCCCTTGTCGACCGCGCCGGTGAAGTTGGTGCTCGCCCCGGCCAGGCCCGGATCCTCGGGCATCTTGGTGAGGTTGCCGGTGGTCATGGACTGGAGATTGCTGCTGCCGCCGATCTTGGTGAAATCCAGGCCCGCCAGGGCGTTGAAATCGATGCCCAGGGCGTTGTTCTCGGTGAGGGTGGCGCGGAGGATGGTGGCCTCGATCAGCACCTGCTCGGGCTTGACGTCCAGTTCGCGGACGATTTCCTCGATGCGGTTGAGGTTGGCCTCGTAGTCCTTCACGACCAGCAAGTCCTCGTTGGCGTGGGTGTTGCCGCCGGCCTCGGTCTTGCTGGCGCCGATGCCACCCACCGACAGCGGCGTGATGGCAATCGACCCGTCGCTGGACAAGGCCGGGGTGATCAGCGTCTTGGCGTCGGTGGCCGTGACGTAGGCCAGGCGGAAGGTGCGGACGGCCAGCTTCTGGTCGGCCTTGGCGATCTCTTCCATCTGCTTGGGCGTCATGACGTAGATGAAGTTGCCCTTCTCCTGGTAGACGTAGCCGCCGAATCGCAGGATGGCCTCCAGCGCCTCGCGGAAGGTCACGGCATACAGGTCGGCCGTCACCGTGCCGGTGACTTCCTTGGTCGTCACGATGTTGCGGCGCCCGTAGGTGGCCATCATGCGCAGCGCCTTCTGGATGTCCGTATCCTGGGCGAAGCTGATGGTGTAGGTGTCGCCGCGCATCGTCTGGACGATGCCGTCGGCCGGCTGGGAGGTCGCGGGCCGGGTGGCGGCCTCGGGCGCGAAGGTTTCGGGGCTTTCGCCGGCAGCTCCCGCGGCCAAGGACAGGAACACCAGCGTCGCCCAGGCGATACGGGCGGCGTCGCTCACGTGCTGTGAGTGCTTCATAACCGAGCTCCTTACTAGGTTCGGCGTGAATAAAGAACTCGCCGATGTCCTCTCTATCGATCCGCCATGGATGCGTATTGAGTAAGAAACACGGTTTTTGATGCCTGTAACGGTTGGGGAAGGTCTGGCGATGGTGAGGGACGAACCAAGTGCGAGGCGCGAGGGAAAGACAGGGCTTGATGGGGCGGCGTCTGATCTGGCGTTGATGGGGTGGCGGCGACCCTTCCCAGGCCGCCGCCAGGTAACGCGATGAGGGCGGCAGCCTTGGAAGGCCGCCACCCGTCATATCAAGAGGTCGCCACCCCGTCACATCAGAAAGCCGCCCCGTCGGGGGCGTTTAGTCCTTCATCTCCAGCACGACCTTGACCTTGCCCTGGGTCACGATGCAGGAACGCGGGAGGATCTCGCTGACCTCGAAGTTGTTGATCCACTCGCCCTTTCGCAGCACGCGGCCGTTGATGATGGCGGTGGATGTCTCGGAGATCATCGTGCTCTGCAGCGTCAGGTTGGTGGCCTGGGCACGGATCGCGGCTTCCTCGAGTTCAGCCGCCGAGGGACCCGTCGTCGGCAGCGCCTTCTGGGTTGTCGCCATCGGCGTGGGATCGACCTTGGCGGTCTCGTCGGCGGGGAACATTTCCAGCCGGGCCTTGAAGAGGTCCTGCGTGATCTTTCGCTCCTGCCCCAGCGCCTGGTGCATGGCCAGCTTGTCGGGGGCTTCCAGCCGGGGCGGCGTCGCGGCCGTCCCCTGCGGCGCGGGCGTCGCGGCGGCCTCGCCGACGGCGCCGACGGCGGCTTCGGGGCCGGCCTCGGTCGACAGGCTGCGCAGGGCGACCGCCGCCGCCACCAGCACCAGCCCGGCCAGCAGGACCGTCTTCTTCTTGTCCCGCTTGAGGTCGGCGGCCAGCCGCTGCTTCCAGTCCGGGACGTTGCGTTGAGTTTCGTTCATGCTTGCCTCGCTCAGCTTTCGGTGAAGTAGATGTTCAACTGCATCGTCACGTCCAGGACCTGGTCTTTGGGATCGTTCACCACGGTCAGCTTCTGCACACGGGTGAGTCGTTCCATGCGGTCGATCTTCTCCAGGAACTTCGCCAGCGACAGGTACGGACCGCGGAAGCGCACGATGATCGGCAGCGTGTAGAACAGCTCCTGCTGCGTGGGGGAGCCCGGCTCAATCAGCTGGTTGCCCAGGCTCTCGCTGCTGAGGTTCTCGCTGATCTCCTTCAGGAAGCCGCCCAGTTCCTTCCGCTTCGGCAGGCGCCGGTCAAAATCCTTGTACCGGACGCGCATGGTTTCGATCTGCTTGAGCATCTCGGGCACGACGGCCGCCTTCTGCCCGTCGGCCTCCAGCGAGGCCGACTCGGCGACGATCTCGCTCTGGATGCTCTCAAGCTTCCTGTTCTGAGGCGAGTAAACCAGGAACACCGCCGCCAGCACGATGGCGACGACGACTCCCAGCACGATCAGGCTATCTCGCGTAAGTGGCTGCATCGGTTCCTCGTCCTATGCCTTTCCCTCGGCCTTGCCGCCCCGCGGCGGTCTATCTCACAATGTGGCAGCTGGCCTGGAACTCCCGGGCCTTGTGCCCCTGGTAGTTCAGGGTTCGCGCGTATCCCATGTTCACGTCCTCGAACAGCGGGCTGGCCGAAAGCTGCCCGATGAAATTCGCCACGTCTACGTCATTGGGCGCGATGCCCGTCAGCACCAGCCGCACGCGGTTGGTCATCGCCGGCGGAGCGTGCTCCACGGCCGTGCGGCGAGACACGTTGCGGTCGCCCTCACCCGCCTGCATCTGCACGGCCTCGATGTTCATGCTCAGCAGCGACACGCCCGGAGGCAGCAGGCGCTCGAGTTCCGAAAGCATGTCCAGCGTGTTGACGCGGCTGCCCAGGCTGCGGCTGATGCGTTCCTTGATGAGCAGTTCGCCCTGCTGCTGTTCCAGGCGGGCGCGGTCCTCGAGCATCTTCTGAACGTTGCAGGAGCGATCGCGCAGCATGGCCAATTCCGCCTGCGTCCTGGCGACGCGGTGGTTGCTGGTCAGGCCCCAGAACACGACGCCCAGCAGCACCAGCGCGATCAGGTACCCCTGACGCACCAGGCGACGGACGCGCGCCCGCTGGATCTTGATTCGCTCAGGCAGAAAGTCGACGATCATGGTCGGCCTCTTTCCCCCCACACGGGATTTCGTTGTTTCGCGTCGACAGCCCCGCGCAGATCGCCCATTCCGACAGCGTGGCGCGGCGGTCGCCGCCGAGATCCACGCCGCTGACGTCGATGCCGCGGAGCGGCTGGCCCACGTGACAGGGCACGCCCAGATGCTCCCCCAGCAGTTCGACCACCGCCCGGTCGTACGACTCCCCGCCCGTCAGGATCACCCGGTCGGGGCGCAGGCCGCGGAACGTCACCGCGCAGTAGCGAAGGCACAGTGCGATCTCGCGCCCCAGCGTCTCCACCTCGGCCCGCACCGCGTCGTAGATGGTCCAGTCAACCGTGCCACGCCCGCCGATGATCGAGGCGGTTTCGCCCACGGCCGCGGGGACCTCGCCGATCGGCGCGGTTCCGGAGCCCGATGCGGCGGCCGGCTCGGACAGCTTGTGCACCATCCTCGCCCGCAGTTCGATGGCCTCGGTGATGGGGATGGTCAGCTGGCGGGCGACGGCCTCGGTGAACTTGCGCCCGCCGATCTCGATATTCTTGATGAAGACGATTTCGCGCCCGCGGGCGACGATCACCCGTGTGCCGCGGCTGCCGATGTCGACCACGACGCTGACGGCCTGCTCGTCGGCCCGGCGGCGCAGGAAGCGTTCGAACGAGTGGAACAGGGCCACCGGCTCGGCATCGATGTGCTCGGGCCTCAGGCCCATCCCGGTCAGCATCGCCAGGTGCTCCTCGATGGCCGGCTTGGGAACGGCCATCATGATGATCTCGTCGCGCGTCTCGGCGCCCTGGCGGACCTGGCCGGCGTTGAGGTAGCACAGCCGGTCGGGGGCGATCTCGAACCCGAACCGCTCCTGCGCCTCCTCCATGACGGCCTCGTCCAGTTCGGCCGCCGTGCCATGCGGCAGGCGGACATTCTTCACGCGCAGCGTTTCGCACGACAGCGCCGTGATGACGTTTCGGCCGGTGAAGCCACCATGGCGCAGCATGTCTCGCACCGCGTTCACGGCCATCTCCTGGCGCTGGCGGGGGTCGCTGGCGCCCTCGGGGTATCGCCAGCGTCCGCACGCCTGCACGCGGACCAGCGAGCCCACCCGCTTCATCTGAAGCATCTTGATGGAATCGCTGCCCAGGTCCAGGGCGATGGGCCAACTTGAGTTTCGCGAAAGAAACTGGAACATTCGCGTCGATCCTTTCACTGCATCACGTGCGGGTCCACTCACGTGCCGGACACGGCGACGTTGCCCGTGGCCGCCTCCACGTCGATCTGCCGCACATAGGGGCCCGCGACCAACTTGATCGTGCCCGCATTGTCCGGGGCGCCCATCTCGTCGAATGTCACCGCCGCCGAACCGTCCGAGCCGAAGCTGACGGTGTGGAACACCATCCGGTCGTAGCCCGACAGCGCGGTGAAGTTCACCGTGTACGCTGCCTTTGTCATCGGATGAATCAGCGTCCCACTTTGGTTAGACAACGTGTAAGATTTCCCATTCCTGTTGAACGTCACCGTCACGTTCGTCTGCGTGCTGATGGCCACGTTCTGAGCATACTGCAGGTCGGCGGCGATCATCCGCGAGGCGGAGACCACCGAGGAACTGCTCGTGCCCGAGGCATAGGGCACGATGACAGCGGCGGCGATCAGCATGATGAACACCACCACCATCAACTCCATCAGGGTAAAGCCCGCGTTACTTCTTCGCATTGGCCCCTCCCGCGGGCTTGCCGTCCTCGCCCACCACCTGCACCTTCACCTGGCCACTGGTCATGACCTTGATGAGTTCGTCGAGCTTGGCGTTGGTGATCTGCTGCGCCCCCGTCAACTCGGCCAGCCGCGTGCCGGTCTGGCCGAAGCCCGCGTTGCTGTCGACGGGCTTGGTGTCGGCGGCCTGGGCGGCCGACGGGGACGGCACGGCCGTGGTCCACAGGCCGATCACCAGCACCGTCAGCAGCACGGCAATGGCGGTCAGGCAGACGCGGGTGTACCCATCGACGCGGATCGTCACATTCTTTCGCATGGTCGGCTCCTGTGATTCCTTGCTTTCATCGACGCCGCGGGGGGTGGCCTTGAACACGGCCCGCCCGCAAGAACGCCACCGGCCGAGACCGCGGGGGCGATCTCGGCCGGCGACTTCACTCATCAAGCCCCGCAAGGGGCGAGGACATTACAGACCGGTGTGAGCATCATCATCCGGCGAGAACTTGCCCGTCGAGGTGTTGAAGTACCAGCCATAGTTGCCGGCGCCCGCGGAGCCCGTGCCCGTCTCGACCAGGGCGGCATTCGCACCGCTCACGAACGGGTTGGTCGGGAACTTGCCCAGGTACGGCCCGTACGGGAACAGGTTCGCGTCGGTGCCGACGGTGCCGGCACTGTTGGTGCGGCTGGTCAGCAGCGAGATGAAGCTGCCGGCGGCCGGATACGTGTCAAGGTGCTGCACCTTGTACAGTTCGAGCTGGCTGCGGACGGTCTGCAGATCGCTGGCCAGCGCGTTGGCGCGGGCGTCGCTGGAAGCCTGCGTGAACTGCGGGATGACGATCGCGGCCAAGATGCCCAAGATGATCACGACGATCAAGATTTCAACGAGCGTGAAAGCGCTGTTCTTACGGTTCATTCTGAACTCTCCTGAAGCTTTTGTGTGTGTGAAGATATACATCCGTGCGGCTTTTCTTTTGATCCATCGGCGAGATGCCTCAACCTCCGCAGCGGCAGGTGGCCTTATGTTCATTCCAGGCCGTCGCACTCAAAAGATGAGGCGAAAGCCCGCCACCAATGTTGCCCCGAACGTTTGCCGCATAGTCTGGCCGGCTCGTCCTTCCTCGTCTTCACCTCCTCTTGTGGACTGCCATGGAACGTGGCCAGGCCGTTCTCCTCCTGCCGGGAAAGGTTGTCAGCTAACCCGCCAGCTCATTTCAGCCATGTCGTTTCTATCGACTGGCTGTTAGGCTCGCTTAATTAAGAACGGGGGCACAGCAGATGATTTTCGATGAGATGATGGCTGCGGCCGGAAAATGCAGAGAAAGCCCTAACCAACGAACGCTTGGGCAGTTGCATCAGGCCTTCGCCCCGGGGGGCGGCCGCATCAAGGTTCCGCGCCTCGGAGGCGTGGGTGAATCCTCAAAAACGAGTCGCCCCGCCGACCACGGACGGCCTCGGAACGCACTCACTTGCACAATTTGAACATTACGATTCCGCCATCGCAAACGCAAATCGCCCTCTGCGATGGGACGCGCCGGACGCGGCATGATTGAGTGGATGGCCTGAGGCGGGTGCGTGGCGTTCGGTGACATGGCCTGGGAACCGGGCAGATGGCCACGTGAGGGCCTCAACCTCTCCCAGGATCATTTGGTTGCCAGCGCCGATCGGCACTCCGACAGAAGCTGGCGGACGTTGAAGGGCTTGAAAAGGACGGCGGCCAGGCCTTCCTGGTTCGCGCGGACGATGGAGTGGTTCGGGTCATACCCGAAGGCGGTGATGAGAATCACGCGAGTGTTGGGGCACTTGGCCTTGGCGGCGGCGAATACCTCGTAGCCCGTCGCCCCGGGCATCTTGATGTCCGACACGACCAGGTCGTACGTCTCGGTGGCGATCTTTGCCTTGGCCTCGATGCCGTCGGCGACGATGTCCACATACACGCCATACGGCAGCAACACGTCGTGGATGGTCTGGCGGATGATCTCCTCGTCGTCGGCCACCAGCACGCGCTTGCCCGTCAGCACCGGGTCCTGCTGCGCCGGCTCGCGCGGCATGGCGGTGATTCCGGCCGACGTCGCCTGGCGCATCTTCTGCATGGTCTGGTGGGCGTGCGTGGCCCGCTCGATGATGTCCGTCAGCCGCTTGCGCAGGTCGTCGTGGCCGATGTAGTCTTCCATCAGCTCCGAGGCGCTGGCGATGATGTCGTTGATCGGCCCGGTCAGTTCGGCCGTGATCGTGTCGCTGACCTGGTTGTGCGTGCTGTGACGCTCGTGCACCAGCAGGTTCAGGATGTGCAGCGTGAGGGCGACGTAGTTGGCGAAGATCTCCGCGAACTGGCGGTCTTCCTCGGCGAACGCGTGCACCCGGTCGGACTCCACGTTCAGCACCCCCACCACCTTGTCGTGCAGGCGGAGCGGAACCGTCAGGCTGCTGCGGGCGCCCTTGAGGCCGGGGAGGTAGCGCGCGTCTTTGGCCACGTCGGGGCAGATGTAGCTGCGGCCGCTGGCGGCGACGTACCCGCAGATGCCGCTGCCTTCGGTGCGGGCGAAGAGCTCGTATTTCTCCGTGCTCTTGTCGAGGCCCTCGGCGATCAGCAGTTCCAGCTTGTTGCTGCGCTTGTCCAGCAGCAGCAGGGCGAAATGCTGGTAGTTGAGCACCTCGCGGCTGGAGCGGATGATCCGCTCTTCGAGCACGGCCAGGCGCTGCATGGGGTCGCGGTTGGACAGGGCCTCGTAGTCGAGGCGGGCGAGTTCGCGGCCGGCGCGATCGATAGCGTTGAGCTTGAGCTGCTGGCGGCGCTGGCTGGTGGCGTTCACGACCACCGCGGCAACCTGGCGAAGCACGCCCTGGCGGTCGCGCACGGGGGAACAGATCACCTCGAAGTATTCGCCGTCCTCGGGCATCAGCGAATATCGCTTGCCGCGTCCGGCCTCGTCGGCGGGGGCCGATCCGAATTCCTGGTGCGCCTGCATGCAGATCTTCCGTAGCGGGTCCAGCACTACCGGCGGGAACTCCCGCAAGCGGGCGTTGGCCCACAGCAGCTCCCCTTCGGGGCCGGCAATGCACACGCCGTCGCCGATGGTGTCCAGCACCACGGCCGCCTGCTGCGTCACCGCGCCGCGCTCCAGGGGCAGGAAGTCGGCGGTCTCGGCCAACACCGCGTCGAAACGCGTCTCGCGCATGGCCGCCAAGGCATCATTGAGTTCGCCCGCGACGGTGACTTGGAAGTGCTCGCGAAGGAAGGAGAGAATGCCCTCGGCCTGCAACACAGGGCCGTGAAGGACCAGAAGCCTGCGCAAATCAGTTTGTTCAGCCATAATTACTGCCTGCGACATCGAATTGACCACTTCAATGATACGGCGCAAAGCCAATCCGGTCAATTGATCTTACGATATGTGCCGCCATCGTAGCACGGGCATCTCGCCCGTGCTGATCTTGCCGTAACCGGTGCCACCCCCAAACTTGTTTGGGGGTGCGAAGGCGAAACCGGGTCGGAGATCGTCTGCCGGTCGGTCGAACATGACGGTTGCGTGGATGTATCCACGAATGTGTGCGACCCGTCCCAGGCAGCCACGTAGGGTGGGCAGGTCCGCCGCAGGCGAGACTCGCGGTGGCGAGCATGCCCACCATTCCACGTGCCCCGTTCATCACGACGGTCTATGTGCCCGGGGCGAAGAAGCAGCGAACAGCAGAACCGCAGAACAAGGAATTTCGAATATTGAAGTGAAAGACGAAAGGATCGCGGGTCTTTCCCTTTGGGGGTGGCACCGCGCGTTTGTCTCATGCCGGGGCTGGTGGTCACTAATCGCTTCAATCGAGCAATGCCGGGGCCTTGACGCAGGTGGGAGTCGGTGGCTGTTCTCACCCCCAAACAAGTTTGAGGGTGGCACCGCGCGTTTGTCTCGCGCGGGGAGGTTGGAGAGTCCGTGCCGGGCGGCGAAGGGCAGGCCGGGCCGTCACCGCTTCCGATCTTACTTCGCCTGCTTCTCCAGCAGGGCCAGGCGGCTGTTGGCGATCTGGAGCTGACGCTTGCGGTAGGCCTTGGCGTGGGCGTTGTCTTCGGCCAGCGCGGTGGCCTTTTCGAGCTCGGCATGGGCCTCGTCGGCGTTGATCTGCTCCAGAGGCTGGCAGATGTCGGCCAGCAGGGTCATGGCGTTCTCGCGCACACGTGCGAAGCCGCCGGCGACGAAGTAGTACTTGTGCTTGCCCTGGTCGTCCTGAACGCTCAGCGTGCCGATGCCGATGGAGGCGATCAGCGGCGCGCGTCCGGCCAGCACGCCGACCATGCCGTCGGTGGCGGGGAAGGTGACGCTGACGGCGTCGGCGACGAAGTTCTTGCCGTCCATCGTCAGCACTTCGAAACAGAATTTGCGGCCGTATTGAGGCATAGTTCAACTCTTTGCGGGCTCGCAGGCTCCGCGATAGTCATCGCATCACGAAAACGTATCGTAGCAAACCATCTCGCCCATAGGCTTGCGGCTGCGCGGGGGCTGCGGTGCGGCCGGGTAGCCCAGGGGCAGCAACTCGATGATGTTGGCGGTCGATGGCACGTGCAGGATCGCCCGGCAGGGATCCTGCGGGAAGTGCCCGATCCAGCAGGTGCCCAGGCCCTCGGCGACGGCGGCGAGCGTCATGTGGTCGATGGCGATGGCACAGTCGACGGGGTCGGTGGCGATGCCGCAGTGCATGACATCGGCCGGCGTGAGCCCCACCACCGCGATGACGACGGGCGCCTGGGCGATCGAATTCTGCCCCGACGCCTTGGCCAGGCCCTGCCGCAGATGCGCGTCGCGCACCACGATGAACTTGCGGGCCTGGCGGTTGCGGGCCGACGGCGAGTTGCGCCCGGCCTCGAGCACCCGCTGAAGCTTGTCTTCCTCCACGGGCTTGTCGAGATACGCGCGGACGCTGTACCGCTTGGCGATCGCTTCGTAGACTTCCATGCCGCTTCCTTCTTGCCACTGCCGGCGACCGCGGGGCCGCCGGCCTTGATAGCGTTCCTGGCGGCGGCCCACGAAGGCCGCCACCCCATTCATTACGGCCGACAGAGCACTAGACGCTCGTCGGGGGCTGCTTCTGGTTATCGCCGGGAATGTTGATCGGCAACTGCGCGCCGTAGCACGCGCCGACGAAGCCCGCCAGCGAGATCAACGCGCCCAGCGTGTGGAATATATTGACCGCGATGGCGCTGACGCCGGAAAAAAAGCCGCCGAAGAACGCCAAGGCAATCCCGCCCACGCCCAGAAGATAGAACAGCGGGCGCTTCACGTACTGCCACCGGGCCAACAGGTACAGCGCAAACACCAGGAGAACTACGATTGCGTATTCCATGCGAAGCTCCTTTCGCTGTTCATTCTATCGCGTCGGCAGCCCCGAAAGGCCGCCACCGGGGCGAACCGCGTCTTAGCCGCCCGCGGCCATCTTCTTGGCCTGCTCGGCCGCCTCTTCCACCGTGCCCACGTACATGAACGCGCCTTCGGGCAGGTGGTCCCACTTGCCGTCGCAGATTTCCTTGAACGAGCGGATCGTCTCGGCCAGCGGCGTGAAGTTGCCCGGCTTGCCCGTGAAGACCTCGGCCACGTAGAACGGCTGCGACAGGAACCGCTCGATGCGGCGAGCGCGGGAGACGGTCTTGCGATCTTCTTCGCTGAGTTCGTCGACGCCGAGGATGGCGATGATGTCCTGCAGGTCGCGGTAGCGCTGCAGCATCTGCTGCACGCGGCGGGCGACGTCGTAATGCTCCTGCCCCACGTACTGGGCGTCGAGGATTCGCGACGAGCTGGCCAGCGGGTCCACCGCCGGGTAGATGCCCTTTTCCACGATCGACCGCTCGAGCACGATGAAGGCGTCGAGGTGGGTGACGGCGGTGGCCGGCGCGGGGTCGGTCATGTCGTCGGCGGGCACGTAAACGGCCTGCACCGACGTGATGGCGCCCTTGCGGGTGGAGGTGATTCGCTCCTGGAGCTCGCCCATCTCCGTGCCCAGCGTGGGCTGGTAGCCGGCGGCCGAGGGCATGCGGCCCAGCAGCGCCGACACCTCGCTGCCGGCCTGAGAGAAGCGGAAGATGTTGTCCACGAACAGCAG
>CAZTVF010000003.1:8644-55071 GCA_964616985.1 uncultured Planctomycetaceae bacterium | reverse complement strand
GCGGAGGCGGGCGCCCGGGGGCTCGTTCATCTGGCCGAACACCATGGCCGTCTTGTCGATGATCTTCTGGCCAGTCGTGCCGATCTGGGCTTCCTGCATTTCCAGCCACATGTCGTTGCCTTCACGCGTGCGCTCGCCGACGCCGGCGAACACCGAGAAGCCGCCGTGCTTGGTGGCGATGCGGGCGATGAGCTCCTGGATGACGACGGTCTTGCCCAGGCCGGCGCCGCCGAACAGGCCCGTCTTGCCGCCTCGGACGAATGGGGCGAGCAGGTCGATGACCTTGATGCCCGTCTCGAACAGCTCGCTCTTGGGCGTGAGGGACTCGAAGGTCGGGGGCGCGGCGTGGATCGAGCGGTACTCGGTGGCCTTGATGGGGCCGCGGCCGTCGATGGGCTCGCCGAGGACGTTGAACACGCGGCCGAGGACGCCATCGCCCACCGGCATGCGGACCGGGGAGCCGGTGTCGACGGCGGCCATGCCGCGGGCCAGGCCGTCGGTGGATCCCAGGGCCACGCAGCGGACTCGCCCGCCGCCGAGGTGCTGCTGCACCTCGCCCGTCAGATGCACGGGGCTGGGCCCGGAGGTGTTGTCGATCCGCAAGGCGTTGTAGATCGCCGGCAGATGCTCTTCCGGGAATTCCGCGTCGAACGTCGAACCGATCACCTGTACGATTTTGCCGGTCGTGCTCATTTGGGTCTCTTATCTTCCACATTTGCGGCGGACAGCACGTCCGCCCTGTTGGGCATTTTGCGGCGGACAGCACGTCCGCCCTGTCGGGCGCCGCCACCCGCTTGTCATTTCTTCTGCCGCCCTTTCAGGGCTCGCTCCGCCGGGCCTCGTTTCCCAGGGCGTCGCTTCGCTCGCCCTGGGCTATAGGATTCCAGCCCTTCGGGCTGAAGAAGTGGTCAGGGCTACATCCTTCGGCTAACGCTCACGCCTAGCAACGCCTATGGCCGCGTCCTTCGGGCTGAAGCACCGCCAGCCATGGATCCAACCAACTCCTCAGCGGTGCAACGCTCTTCAACCTGCCTGCCGGCAGGCAGGTCCGAAATCCGCAATCCGCAATTCTTACGACACGCCTTCACTCCCGCCCATGATCTCGGCCAGTTCGGTCGTGATCTGCGACTGGCGGGCGCGGTTGTACTGAACGGTCAACTGGTGGATCATCTCCTCGGCGTTCTCGGTGGCCGATTGCATCGCGGTCATGCGGGCGATCTGCTCGGAGACCGACGCGTCGATGAAGCACTGGAACAGCCGCAGCCGAACCGTTGCCGGCAGCAGCGTCTCGAGGATCTCGTTGCTGGAGGGCAGGAACTCGTACGGCGCCGGGTGCTCGGGGGCGGGCACCAGGGGCTTGGGGCGCTCCAACTGCGTCAGCGGCAGGATCTGCGCGATCGCGGGCTTCTGGCTGCCCGTGGAGATGAACTGCGTGTAGGCCACCTCCAGCCCGCTGATGCGGCCGGCGAGGAACTCGTTCATCAACTCGTCGGCCAGGGCATTGACGTCCGGCACCTGCGGCCAGAAGTCAAAGTTCGTGAAGTCGCGCTCGATGTCGTAGCCCCTCGCGCGCAACAGGCCGGTGCCCTTCTTGCCCGAGGAGAACAGGCGGATGTTGTACCCGCCCTGCTGCAGTTGCGAGAACCGCTCCGTCGCCAGCCGCACGACGGAGTTGTTGTACGCGCCGGCCAGGCCGCGGTTGCCCGTCAGCACCAGCAGCACGTCGGTCTTGATCGTGTCGTCCACCTTCAGCAGCGGGTGGCTGATGTCGGAGGACCGTTCGATCACGTCGGCCACCAGGTCCACCAGCCTCTGCGAATAGGGCTTAGCGCCCATCGCGCGGTCGTAGGTCTTCTTGAAGCGGGCGGTGGAGACCATGCCCATCGTCTTGGTGACGGCGGCGATGTTCTTGATCGCCTTGGCGTGCCGCAGAATTTTCCTGGCCTTGGCCATCGATTACTTTGCCTTGTTCTGGCGGTACGGGCCGCTCTTGTATTCTTCGATGACGGCCTTGAGCTTCTCGCGGCGCTCGGGCGTCATCTTCTTGTCCTTGAGGAACTCGCTGTACCAGTCGAGGTAGTTGCGGTGCACGTAGTCCAGCAGCCCCGACTCGAAGGCGCTGACCTCGCCGACCTTGAGGTCATCGAGGAAGCCCTGCGTGCCGGCGAAGATCGAGATCACCTGCTCGACCACCGTCAGCGGGTGGTACTGCGGCTGGGTCAAGAGGCGCACCATGCGCTGACCGCGGTCCAACTGGCGCTGCGTGGCCGGGTCGAGCTCGACGCCCAGCTGCGCGAACGACTCCAGCTCGCGGTACGCCGCCAGGTCCAGTCGAAGGCTCTTGGCCACGTCCTTCATCGCCGGGAACGCCGCCTTGTAACCCACGCGGCTGACCGAGATGCCCACGTTGATGGCCGGGCGGACGCCGGCGAAGAACAGCGACGGCTCGAGGTAGATCTGGCCGTCGGTGATCGAGATCAGGTTGGTCGGGATGTACGACGAGACTTCGCCTTCCTGCGTTTCGCAGATCGGCAAGGCCGTCATCGATCCGCCGGACTGCGGCAGGCGGTGCACCTTGAGCTTCGCCGCATCGGGGCGGGCCTTGAGGGCGGCGGCCGACTCGTGCTTGCCCGGCACGCCCTTGTAGATCTTGCCGTCGATGCTCTTGATGTCGCGGGCGGCCGCGGGCGTGTCGGAGGGAACGATCACGTATTCCTCGGCCAGCTTACACGCGCGTTCCAGCAGGCGGCTGTGAAGATAGAACACGTCGCCGGGGTAGGCCTCGCGTCCGGGCGGGCGGCGAAGCAGCAGCGAGATCTGCCGGTAGGCCGTCGCCTGCTTGGACAAGTCGTCGTAGACCACCAGCGTGGGCTTGCCCTCGGTGTACATGAAGTGCTCGGCGATGGTGCAGCCGCTATAGGGCGCGACGTACTGCAGCGGCGCGGGGTCGGAACTGGACGCCGACACGACGATCGTATGCGCCATCGCCCCGTAGGCGTTGAGCGTGTCGACGACGGCGGCAACGGTCGATTCCTTCTGGCCGATCGCGACGTACACGCAGATGACGCCCGTGTCCTTCTGGTTGATGATGGTGTCGACGGCGATGGCCGTCTTGCCCGTCTTGCGGTCGCCGATGATCAGCTCTCGCTGTCCGCGGCCGATGGGGGTCATCGAGTCAACGGGCTTGACGCCCGTGGACAGCGGCTCGTCGACGGGCTGGCGTTCGGCGATGCCGGGGGCGATGAATTCCATCTCGCGGCTGAGGTTCGTCTGGATCGGGCCCTTGCCGTCCAGCGGGCGGCCGAGCGGGTCGATCACGCGGCCGAGCATCTCGTTGCCCACGGGCACCGACAGCAGCTTGCCGGTGGTGCGGACGGTGTCGCCTTCCTTGATCTCCTGGTAGTCACCGTAGATGACCGCGCCGATGGAGCTCTCTTCGAGGTTGAAGACCTGGCCCATCGCGCCGTTTTCGAACAGGAGCATCTCGCCCGCCATCGCCTCCGACAGGCCGTAGATCGTCGCGATGCCGTCGCCGACCTCCAGGACGCGGCCGACCTTGGCGACGTCGATCTCGCTCTTGTAGTTGGCGATCTCTTCCCGGATGACGCTGGCAATTTCGTCAGGTTTGAACTTCATAAGCTTTCGTTTCCTTCAGTATCACGGGGCGGCTTTGGGGCCGCCGCCTTGGCGCGTCTCCCGGCGAGTTCATCGCCGGGGGCGACTAGCGACTTCTACAGCGATGAAAGGCGAGCGACTGCCAATGGCAGGCTCGTGTCGGATCTCGCACTAAACGTTCACCTGTCGCGACGCCTGGTTCATCAGCGCCTGGCGCATCCGGTCCAGTTGCGAGCGGATGCTGGCGTCGTAGACGCGGTCGCCTACGCGGATGACCATGCCGCCCAGCAGCTTCTCATCCACGTTCATCTTCAGCACGGGCGTGGCCGACAGCGCCTCGCGGAGCGCCTGCTCCACCTGCTGGCGCTGTGAATCGTCCAGCGGCACCGCCGCCGTCACGGTCACGGGGACCTTGCCCATGCGATGGTCGAGCAGTTGGCCGAACGTCTGCGCGATCATCCGCAGCAGCCCCAGCCGCTCGTGCTTCACCAGCACCGAAAGCAGGCCCATGAGCGTCTCGCCCACGCGCCCGCGGAAAACTTTGTTCACCAGCTCCATCCGCTGCGTCTGGCTCAGGGGGGCCTTGACGAGCAGGTCCTCGAACGTCGCTTCGCGATCGAGCATCGACAGGACGGCCTCGAGCTCGGCGGCGAAATCCTCGGCCGCGGGATTGTCAGCCAGGATCGTCAGCAGGGCCGACACGTATTCGCGCGCCAAGGGCCCCGAGGCGGGGTCCAGCACGGTTCGGATTTTCGCGGCCTCCGGCATCAATGACCTTTCGCCGCCGCGCGACGGCGGATCTCTTCCAGCGACTCGGCCAGCAGTTGGCGGTGATCTTCGGGCTTGAGCTTCTGATGGATGATCTTGCCGGCCATCTCGGAGGCCAGCTCCGCCGACGTGCGGTAGAGGTCCTGCAGGGCCTCGCGCTTGGCCTGCTCGATATCCTGCCGGACGGTGTCGGCGGTCTTGCGGGCCTCTTCGCGGGCCTCGTTGATCAGCTGCTCGCGGGCGGCCACCGCCTCGGTGCGAGCCTTGGCGATGAGCTCCTTGGAGTCCGCCTCGGCGCGGGCCAGCTGGGCGCGGTAGTCCTCCAGCAGCTGCTCGGCCTCGCGCTGGCGCAGCTGCGCCTGCTCCAGCATGTCGGCCATGTTCTGCTCGCGCCGGTGCATCTGGGCCATCAGCGGCTTCCAGGCGTACTTGCCCAGCACAGCCAGCAGGATGAGGAAGATGACGAGCGAGGCGATGGCCTGCCCCAGGTCGCCGGGGTAAGGCCCGCCTTCTTCGGCCGCCATCGCCGGGGCCGCCGCAAGCAGCGGCACCAGGACGATCAGCGCCGCCGCCCATGAGGCCATGTGACTTCGTGCCCTGTGCATAACGGGTCTCGCTTCGTTACTTGAGGATGCTCATCAGGCCGATGACGATGGCGAACAACATGCCGCCTTCGACCATGGCCGCCGTGATGATCATGGGGGCGAACAGCTGGCCGGCCGCCTCGGGCTGGCGAGCGATGGCCGACACGGCGTTGCCGCCGATGAGGCCGATGCCGATGCCGCCGCCGATGACCGCCAGGCCCGCGCCGATTGCGCCGCCCAGCACCGCGATGCCCTGCGGGGCCGTCAGCTTCGAAGCGCCCGCTTCGGCGCCGCCGGCCGGCGCCTTCTCCTGCGCCATCGCCATCGTCGCCAGACCGCAAATCACCATGCACACCGTTACCACCAGCAGTACGTTCTTCATGCCTGTCTCCATCGAAGCAATTCGTGTCGCGAAACGCCCGGCCGCCTGGCCCGACGAGCCGCCTGTGTCAATGCGCTTCCTCGGCCGTTCCCATGCCGATGAACATCGCCGTCAAAAACGTGAAGATGTACGCCTGCAAGGCGTCCACCAGGATCTCCATGATGTACACGATGACGCTGGCGGCCCCCGAAATCACCGGGATATACGTCATCGACAGCCAGTCGCCCTTGAGGGCCGATTCCAGCGCGTTGATGATGAACATCATCATCACCGCCAGCAGCGTGTGGCCGGCCAGGATGTTCGCGAACAGACGAATCATCAGCGCGAAGCACCGCGTGAAGACGCCGATGAAGTCCAGGATCGTCATCATCGGCCACATCACGATGCCCGCCACGCCCGGGATGGGGTGGCTGACGTTGGCGACCCAAAGGAGGGGCGACAGCAGGACCGACAGCCACAGCGGCCAGCCCTTGTGCTTGTGGTAGCGGTGCGCCTGGTGGGCCATGCTCTCGTAGATCAGGCGGACCAGCGTCACCAGCGCCAAGGCGCCGCAGACGGTGGCGATGCTGGTGGCGGCCCCGCCGACGGGATAATGCGTCAGGCGGGTCCAGTCGATGATGGGCAGCAAACCGAAGAAGTTCAGCCCCAGGATGAACACGAACAACGTCAGCAGGAAGGGAAGGTACTTGTCGGCCTTGGCGTGCAGGGCCGGGCGGGCGATCATCTCGCGGACGAAGACGACGATGAGTTCGATCGCGTGCCGCATGCCGCGCGGGACAGGGGCGTCCTTGCGGGCCAGGCGGGGGATCACCAGCAGCAGCACCAGGCCGACAATGATCATCGAGGCGATGCCGCTGGACATCAACGTAATGCGGCCAATCGGAGTATCAACGTGCCATCCGTGCCAGGGATGGTCGGACAAATGCTCAATCAGATTAAACGCGGCTACCAGCATCAGAACCTTTCACGGCCGTACCCGAATTCATATTCTTATCGGCGTGCGCCGTCGAATTCATGAGTTTAAGTCTGGCCTCGCGAACGGCCCGCAGCATCCAGGCAAGTTCAGCGACGAACATCGCAACGTAAAACACCACCAGCCAGACCGCCAACGGCTTGGGCGGCAGGTCCAGCCCGAGGTAGGCGGCTGCCGCCAGCGCCACGCATGCCAGCGGCCGGGCCACGCCGAACGCCACGTGCATCAGCAACGCCCGCGCCATGCCGTCCCGCCGGGCGGTGCGAAGGATGATCTCTCCTCCGCCCAGCATGACGGCCAGGACAATCGCGCCGGCGATCAACTCGCACGCGACGCCCGTCGCCTCGCCCTGCCGCCACGCCGGATACAACCCGGCGACAGCGACCAGTAAAGCGGGCGGCAAAATGTATGTCAACAACGCCCTGAAACTCAAAAGCATTCTATTAGTCGTCCTTCTTTCGGTCGTCGGGGCCCGGGGGCGGCGGCTTTTGCTGCGAACGCCGGTCGAGTTCCCTCGCCGACCGCACCAGGCGGTACAGCCCGCCGACGAAGCCCACGCCCGCCCCGATCAGCGTCCACAGCGGCATCGTCTTCATGCGGGCATCCAGCCAGTACCCCCCCGCCACGAACAGGCCGAACATGACGACGAACTCCATCCCCAGCGTCGTATACTGCCAGAGGTCAACACGTTTGGGGTCGGGAGTCATATCATCTCGCGAGAGCGTCGCATCGCAGCCGGTAAGCATATCCCCCGCCCCTGGCAAGTCAATCTGCGAGTTTGGCGATCGAATCCGCCCCGGCCATCATAGGAGCAGCATAGGTCCATCGCTGCTGGCCCACAGGCAAGGCCCTTTGGACTGCGGTGGCAAGGCCGCGCAGCGGCCGCGACACCGCTTTTGATCTCGCGCCCGCTCGCGCCTGACTCCAACGCCGACCTCGTTGCCGCACGCAGGCATGCAGCTTCTGCCCCCCCGGGGGCTTATCTCTTCATGCCAACCCGGGAGAACCGTCCCTGGCGGTCATCGCGCTGGCGGCAGGCCGGCAGCCGGGGGCTAAGAAATAGGAATGATTCCTTCCAGGCACCTTTTGATTTCCGGTTCGCGGACCCTTTGTGCGTACCCCTCTTACGGGGGGAACTGGGTCGGCCGGTCGCAATGATACGTTTTTTCCGCTGTCAACGCCGCCGGGTTCGTTTTGCAGGGAGATGAGGAGGCATCCCGGTGGGACCGAGTCGCCCAATCCCTCTGCCTTGGTCATTGGTCCTTGGTCATTCCCGCCGCAGACCGGGGCGTGGCACCGGAGAAGAGGGCAAGCGGATGCTCTTGGGTTCGTTCTGCAAGATGCCGCCGCCGGTGCGTGCGACGTGCGCGAGTGCCTGGCCGCGCCGGGCCCGCCGGCCTGCGTGATCATCAGCAAGTACTGCGGTCAACACAATCGCGCCGTCATCCCGCCAACCTTGAAAGGCGGGCGGCAGGCCGGTATCGTGTGGGCGTGGAGGCAATGATGGCGCACAGAGATGGCCGGCTGAACATCCTCTTGATCTTCTCCGACCAGCAGCAGCGGTACGCACTGGGCTGCATGGGCAATCCCAATGTGATGACGCCCAATCTGGACGCTTTGGCCGGTCGCGGAACGTTGTTCCGGCAGGCCTACTCGAACGATCCCGTCTGCGGGCCCTTTCGGGGCACGCTGCTGACGGGGCAGTACAGTTCGCGGTGCGGCGTCCGTGGAAACGGAATGCCTCTGCCCAAGGGCACGACGACCCTTGCCGACGCCTTCAACGCCGGCGGCTACCAGACGTGCTTTGTGGGCAAGTGGCACCTGGGCGGCGAGGGCAACAATCCGATCGCCAAGCACCTCCAGGGAGGCTTTGGTCGGTTCCGCGGCTACCAGTGCTACAACGGCTTCCGCGAGAATATCGTCTTCACCGACGGCAGGGACTCTGTCCGCCACTACCAGGGTCACCGCACCGACGTGACCACCGACATCGCCATTGAACTCATCCGCGAGATGACCACCCCCCACCGGCCGTGGCTGATGACTCTGGGGTACCAAGCGCCGCACTACCCGGTGCAGCCCGCCGAGATGTACCAGCGGATGTACGCCGGCCGGACAATCATCCGCCGGCCCAATGTTCGCGAGATCGACCCCTTCACGCGAACATGGAGCCCGCCGAGTCCCTGGCCGCCCGATGACGACCCCGACTACCGCCGCTACGGCAATAACCTCGACGAGTATCTGCGGCTGTATTACGCCCTATGCACGCAAATCGACGCCAACGTCGGCCGCCTGGTCGCGACGCTGGAGGAGTTGGGCATTGCCGACAGCACGGCCGTGATCTACACCTCCGACCACGGCGACATGCAGGGCTCACACGGCCTGAAGAACAAGTGCCTGCCGCATGAGGAATCCTCGGGTATTCCGCTGGTCGCCCATGTGCCGGGGATGGCGGCGGGGCGGGTGTCGGAGACGCTGGTCTCGGGCATTGATATCATGCCGACCCTGCTGGATCTGGCGGGCCTGCCGCCGTGCGGGTCGGTGGACGGGCGAAGCTTCGCGGGCGTGCTGAGAGGCAATGATCGCCAGCCTGACGGTCCCATCTTCAGCGAGCGGACCGAGTGGTGCATGATCCGCCAGGGAGAGTGGAAGCTTGCGGCCGACCGGAGGGCCGGCGGCAAGCTGGTGCCGACGCTGCTGACCAACCTTCGTCGCGATCCGTTCGAACTGGACAACCGCGTCAACCAACCCGATTCGGACCCGGAGCAGACGCGCCTCCTGGCGACGCTGGACGCCTGGGATGCCCGCGTCCGCCCGGAACGGGGAACATGACGGCCGCTCTTACCCCTTGCTTGCTGAGGTTGGCATCGGGGAAGAGGATGAAGGGGAGGCTTTTGGGTTCGTTTTGCCGCCGCCGGTAGGTTGGATGCCTTCGCACCGCCAAACGAGTTTGGGGGTGGCACCGCCGTGGCATATCTCAACGACCTACCACCGGCTACTGGCTACTGTTTAACTGTTTACTGTTTACTGGCTACCGGCTCCCGGCTACCAGCTACTGGCTACTTCGGGCGGCCAGGAAGCCCCAGTAGAAGGCCGTCGGGGTGATCGTCTGGTGGATGGTGTATTCGTTGGTCGATGGCACAACCCAGATGTCCCAGTAACTCTCGTGGGTCGGCCAGGCGCGAGACGGCGGCGTCATCTTCTGCAGAAACCACGTGTGAGCCCACGCATCGAAGCCGTAGTTCTCGGCCGGGTCGCTCATGCCGTACACGGTGATGCCAACCGGCGCGGGCTGGCCGGTGATCTGGCTGTCGACGTGCAGGGGGAATCGCACGGGGTTGGGGCCAAGACCTGTGGTCAGGGCACGGTTGTCGGGGTTGGCGCCGCAGGCGAATTGGCAGGCCCGCACGGCGCCGGCGAGGTATTTCTGCTCGCCCGTCAGCAGCCAGGCATGGGGCAGCACCGGGCCGACCACCATCTCCGGCGTCGACAGGTAGCCCACGAAGCCTATGGGCGGCAGTCCGGGAATACACGTGGTGATGCCAAACGCATTGCCCCGGGCAAACGCCAACGCGGTGTCGGCGGCCTGGACGGTCCACTTGCGGGCCGCGTCGCGCAGGGACGCCTCGCCCTGCCCCTGGGGCAAGCGGACGTACGATGTCACCGCCTTAAGCTGCCTGGCGATCTCGGCCTTGGGGTCGCCCAGCAGCGTCGTCGAGCGGAAGTCCTCATGGAAGCCGTCCTCGCCGGTGAGCCTCCACAACTCGAAGGCGGCCAGGTTCCGCCGATCGCGGAAATCCAGCTTCATGGCCGGGCGGTTCTTTTCGCCAAGGCGGCCGATGGCCTCATCGCTGTGGGCGCATGCCCAGACCCACGCCTTTCGCGCGGAGGCGGCGTAGGTCTCGGAAAGCCTTTTGTCGATCCCGGCCAGTGCCCTCGCCAGCTTGGCGGCCGTGGCGGCGTAGGTGAACGATGCCCGCGGATCGGGCGCGAAGGCGCTGAGCACCAGCGACTCCTGCCAGCTTGCCTCTCCCGGCCGCGGATGCGAGGTGGACTCTATGCCCCCGCCGACCCCGCCTTCGGCAGCCTGCAGACGGCGGTAGAGGTCCAGGTTCCACAGCACCTCGTCCAGGATGTCGGGGATCGCGTTGTTCGCCTCTGCCGCGGGCAGCGACAGCTTCATAGTCCCGATGCGATCGGGGAACAGCTCGTAGAGGTCCACCAGAAACCACATCGCGGCGGGATGGCTGGTGTTGCGATCCCAGTCGCCAGCGTCCTTGTGGCCGCCCCAGGCCTCCGGAAGCAGCCGCTCGGTGCGGCCTTTGGCCAGGACCAGGAAGATGCCGTCCTGATCGACGCCATCGATCTCGCTGGCCGTGGAGGCGAATACCTTCGCGCCGTCGGCCGGGTGCATATCCCGCGGCCGGATGTAGTCGGTGAAAGGCGGGCCCAGTTCGATGCCGCTGCGATGGTGCAGCAGGCCCTTCATCGAAAGCCCAAAGGCCTTCGCCCAGGCATCGTCGGCGATCACGAATGGGTAGGAACAGCCGATGCCCTGTACATAAAGGCGATAGCGGCCGGGCGCGGCGAAGGCGCTGAAGTCCATGCCCAGCACGTCGGTCTTGCTGTAGTTTCTCGCGGCCTTGAAGCTCTCGTTGGCGTCGGCGGCCTTGATCAGCGTGACCGGGCCCTGGAAAACCGACTTGCCGCCGGCGTCGTCAAGGACGTGGAAGCGCAGCCCCGGGCGGTAATGCTGTGCGCCGCCCGTGCCCAGCCATTGCGACAGGAAGCCGATCTTGGCGGGATCGTCTGGCCGGAACCCCACCGCGCTGACGTGCACGGCCGGGCTGCGGGTCTTCGCCGGCTCGTGTCGATAGTCTACGAACGCCTGACGGCAATTGACCCCGGTGAACTCGATGCAGTAGGTCTTGCCTTCGGCCATCGCCTTGGGCAGTTTCAAGAACACTTCGACCGCGAAGGTCATCGACCGGAATGAATTGGGCTTGCGCTTCCACCACACTTGAAGCGGAGCAACGGGCTGCCAATCCGGATCGTCCGAACTGGTGACGCGATAGGCGGCGGGCTCATCCACGGTCTCGGTCGTCAGATCCTGCCCCTTGGCGACGTCTTCGGGCTTGATGCGCCGGGCGTTGACGGCCAGATCGCCGAGTTTGACATCGGCCCCGTTGATCTTGCGGATGACGCTGACGTCCTTCCGCATCTGCAGGACGTTGCCGTCCTCGATCACCAGCACCGTCTCATCGCCCGCATGCTTGATCTGGTCACCGTCCCTGGGCTCGTAGGGGACCTGGGGCACGGAGATGAATTCCTTTTCCTGGATCGACACCCACAGGACGTCCGTCGCCACGGCGCCGACCTGGAGCACCTGGGGTCCGTCGGCCGGGTGCGGCGCGCCGCCGAGAAGATCCTTCTTTCGCCGGGCTTGCTGCTCCTGGGCGTTGCGGCGTTCCTCGGCCTGGCGGGCGAGACGCGCGCGAAGCGCCTGGCGCGACTTGAGGATGGTCTCGTCAGGCTCGACCAGTTCCAATCGCCGGATCGTCACGTCGATCGCCTCGGCCGACCAGTCGCCGACGAGAACCGCGTGAGCGATCTGCGTCAGGTCGAAACCCGGGGTCTTGCCGGGCTCGCCCACGCTGGAGGGTTCTTTCAGTGAGGCTCCATCCTCGGCCAGGATTGTGACGGGCCGGCCTACGGCAGCGCCCGGGAGTTTGAGAATGTACTCGTGGACGGTTCCGTCGGCGTCGATCAGGTGGACCCGCAGGCTCTTGGCCTTGTTGTTCTTCCCGACCGTCAGGGTGAGCGTCGGCGTGCGATCCGCGTAAGCAGACAAATCTCGCCCGAGGTTGTACCCCGCCCCGCCCTGGCATTTGGGCGTTTGGATGCAAAGGCCATCGGCCTGGGACTTGGGGACGCCTTCCCAGCCGAGAAAGGCAAAGGCCGGCGGGCCCGCGAACTCGCAGAGCACCGGGCTGGGCCGAGTAGTCGCTTGCCCCTCCGCCACCGCCGAGAGCGGCAACGTCATCAAGGCCAAGGCCGCAGCGGCCGCCACAACGCCGGATCGCCATATTACACACGAGTATCGCATAGGCTCCCTTTCCGTGACGAACACCGCCATCGCCACATGATCTTACCCCCTGAACCATGGGGCACCATAGCAGGGTTTCTCCTTTCACGGCCCAGCAGGTAGGGCATGCAGGTTCTGGCCCGTAGGGCCAGGTTCTGCATGCCGACCCCATGGCACCGGGGAGACGCCTGGGTTGGCCCGGCGCTATGATGCTCTTGCCGTCACTGCCGCTGGGTTCGACTTGCACGGTGACGCGGCCGGCACGCGGGACGCCTTCGCACCCCCAAAACAAGTTTGGGGGTGGCACCGCCGTGGCATATTTCCAGCACTCATCACTGGCTACCGGCTGGCAAGCGTTCTGCGCAAATCGTGTTTTTACCTAGTCAGCGTCGGGTGGCGGATGGTAAATTACCCGTCAGCCCCGGAGTAACTCTATGCGGCTGTCGATCCTGCAGTTTATCGATCCTGGCCTCCTCAACCCCCTGCCGGAATTTTCCCACTCTCTCGGCGTCGCCGCCGCCCTTCTCAAAGCCGACGGCTTCGATGTCTCGCTGATCACGCAGTCAGCCTACGATGCCGAACGCCTCCGCCAGGCGATCATCCAGCAGCGGCCGCAGTACATCCTGGCCGACCTCTCGCCCTGTAACGTCACCCCCGCCCGCCGCGCGATCGCCGACATCAGTTCGCAGTTCTCGCTGCCGGTGGCGGTGGTGGGCACCTTCGCTACCTGCCGCGCCAGCCGGGCCATCAGCATGCCCGGCGTGACCGCCCTGCTGCCGGGCGAGTTCGAGGAGGCGGCGCTGGAATTCTTCCGCGCCGTTCGCGACCACCAGGACCCCACGGGGCTCGAGGGCGTGTGGATCAACAGCGACACCGGCGTGGTCAAGGGCCTCTCCCGGCCGCTGGTGGCCGACCTGGACTCGCTGCCGGCCCCCGACCGCGAACTGTTCGATTACGCCAGGATCGTCGCCGCCACCGGCGAGGCCGCGTTCAAGACCTCGCGCGGCTGCTCGATGTGGTGCGGCTGCTGCATCAACGACTGGTACATGGACCTCTACGACGGGCAGGAGCCCTACCTCCGCCGCCGCAGCGTCGAACGCGTGCTGAACGAGATCGCGGCCGTGACGGGCGCCTACCCGGGCGTGGCGTCGCTGCGGTTCTACGACCACGCCTTTGCGATGGACGCCGACTGGCTGTCGCGGTTCGCGACGGCCTACAAGGCCCGCTTTACGCTGCCCTACCGCTGCCACGTGCGGCTGGACAAGGTCACGCCCGAGATCGCGCAGCGGCTGGCGTCCAGCGGCTGCCGCTGGGTCAGCACCCGCCTGGGCTCGGGCAGCCGCTTCATCCGCGAGGAAGTGCAGTCGCTGCACGGCACCGACGCGCAGATCATCGAGGCCTGCCGCGTGCTGCGACGCGCGGGGCTGAGCATCGAGGCCGAGGTCACCGTGGGCAATCCGTATGAGACGCCCATCGCCGCCGAGGACACGCTCCGCCTGCTGGCCGCCGCCGACGTGCACAAGGTGATCCCGCGCGTCTTCTACCCCGTGCCCGGCACGCGGGCGGCCGAGATGTGCGAGGAAAACGGCTGGATCTCCGGCCGCGGGGAAGAGAACTACTGGACGAACCGCAGCGTCCTGAACATGCCCTCGATGCCGGCGGACCAGATTGACCAGCTGTTCATCAAGTTCCCCCTGCTGCTGAAGCGTTACCAGAAGAGCGGGCTTCGCCGCTTCTTCGACCGCCTCCTGCCCGAGCCGCCCGCCAAAGACCGCGCCCTCCGCTCGCCCGACGCCGTGCGGTGAGGCCGGGGAGGAGTAACGGGGATGCCTACGAGCAAGCCAAGACACGGCACTCCACCGATCCGGTGATGCAGATTCTGCCAAACCAGAATACGATCATGCCTAAAGGGTGCAATTTCCGCGGCGATCGGCTATTCTGGCCGCAACGCGGGCGGGGGTTCCTCGTTAAACTGCTATCGGAAGGAATTTGCCTATGAAGCAGCGAGTAGCGTACGCGGCGATCGGGATCTGCCTGGCGGCCTGGGCGACGGCGACCACACGGGCGGTCGATACCCCCACCTCCCACGGCGACGTAGCCCGCGTCGACACCCCCTTCATGCGAATCCCCATGGTCGACCGCCCCCCCAAGATCGACGGCAGCCTCGACGCCGCCGAATGGGACGGGGCCTCCGGCCACTCGGCCTTCTTCTACGACTACGGCAACGCCGACTTCCGCTACATGGCCCCCGTGCAGACGCAGCTGCAGATCTACGCCTGCTACGACAAGGACAACCTCTACCTGGCCTACGTCTCGCCCGTGTTCCCCGAGAGCTCGTGGCTCAAGGCGTACGGCCGCTTCCCCGACGTGATCGGCCACCCGACGTACGGCCTGCAGTGGGACGACCACGTGGAGCTGGAGCTACGCCCGGTCGATGACAACAAGAAGGGCTTCGGCTACGGCCTGTTCAAGTGGTTCATCAACCCCATCGGCTCGTTCAGCGACCAGCACTGGTCGCAGGCCCGCGGCCCGGGCATGGAGTGGAAGAGCAAGGCGACCATCCGCAGCGGCGTCGACGGCAAGAAGTGGATCCTTGAGATCGCCATCCCGATGAAGGAGATGGTCTACAACGACTACGCGGGCAAGGACCGCAACGGCGTGCCGATCGTCAAGCTGCCCCCGCCGGCCGAGGGCGCCTTTCGCTGCTGGTTCACCCGCGCCATCGGCGGCAACGGCCCGTTCTTCAACGCCTCCGACGCCCACTGCTGGAACACGACGAAGATGATGCTGGTCTTCGACCCCCAGCCGGTGAGCTTCCAGGTGGTGGACCTGGGGCCGGTGATGGAAGACACCATCGACGTGCAGCTGATGGTGCGAAACCACGACAATCGCAGCCAGACCGTCCGCCTGGGCTTCTTCGTCGAGAGCGAGGAAGGCTCGATCTTCTCCAGCTATGACTCGCCCGAGCTTCGCGACGGCCTGCTGGAGCTGGTCCCCGGCGAGGTGAAGAAACTGCGGCTGAAGCAGCCCTTCCCGGGCATCAGCCGCGACGGCGACGCGCTGTGGTTTGACGTCCGCTCGGCCGGTAAGCCGGGCAAGGTGCTGTACCGCACGCGGCTGGTGCCCTTCCATTCGATGGAAGGCGGGGCGAACCAGGGCGTGAGCTTCCGCCAGCGCCGCGTGGACGTGATCGCCGGCCTGCGCCCGCCTCGCAAGGACTTCCTCTTCAGCTACGACTTCAGCTCGTACACCAAGAAGCTCTCGGCCATCCTGGACGTGGGCCTGCACGGTGCGTCCGAGGACGCCAAGCGCGGCGTGGAGGCCAAGCTCACGATCATGGACGGCGCCGACGCCGTCGTCGCCGAGGCCACCGCGCCGGTGAAGGGAGAGTTCGCCTGCTTCCTGATGGACCTGCCCAAGGTGCAAGAGGGTAAGAACTACAAGGTCTCGATGCTGCTGTTCGACCGCAACAAGCGGATCGTCGGCGAGGCCAACCCCGATGGCTTCAAGTTCGAGAAGGCCGCATGGCAGCACAACAAGCTGGGCCTGGACGACGTGGTGTGGGAGCCCTTCACGCCCATCGCCGCTGACCCCCAGGGCCTGGACACGCTGAAGCACCGCTTCACCACCTCCCCCGCCGGCCTGCCCGCGCAGATCGCCATCAAGCCCGACCCGCGCGAGCTGCCCCTGGAACTCCGCGGCGCCGAGGCCGCCAAGCTCCCCCCCAAGGACCTGCTGGAACTGGGACGCGGGCCGCAGCTCCGCTCGCCCATGCGCCTCGAGGCCGTCATCAAAGGCCAGCGCGTGGCGGCCGAGGTCGTCGAACCCGCCAAGGTCACGCGCCAGTGGAAGAGCGAACTGGAATACACCGCCAAGCTCAAGGCGGGCTCGCTGCCGATCGAGCTCCGCACGCAGTATGACTGCGACGGGGCGATGCATGTGACGATGACCTACGGCGGTGACGCCGCGGTGCAGATCGACTCGCTGGAGATGGTCACCGAGGTCGCCGGCCTGGTGGATCTTGAAGTGACCAGCCTGTACGGCGGCGGCATGGCCGCGGCCGACAAGTGGGAATGCACGCTGCCGACGGCGGAGGGCGTGGTGTGGGATTCGGCCCAGATGGAGCGCCCCGAGCTGTACTACTCGCACTTTGTGCCGTGGCTGTGGTTCGGCTCGGCCGACCGCGCATTCACCTTCTTCTGCGACAGCGACCAGGGCTGGATGCTCGACAAGGACGGCTCGGCGATGTCGCTGGAGCGCAACAAGGCGGGCGAGGTGACGTGGCGCGTGAAGTTCGTCAACCACCCGGTGGACATCAAGGGTGCCCGCACGACGACCTTCACCATGCTGACGCACCCCTCCAAGCCCAAGCCCAAGGAATACCGCAAGCTGGCCTGGCTGTACCGCGGCGACACGTGGGCCGAAGGCTACCAGGTGGAGCCCGCGGACCTGCCGGAGGACTACCTGATCCAGCGTTGGCGGACGGCCGCCGGCGCGGGCAAGGAAATCGGCGACGATAAGCGGACCAGCTTCCGCAAGGACAACCAGCCCTTCCACCGCTACGGGCGGTGGCGCAACGTGGGCATCAGTTCGGAGCTCGACCAGACCTTCGAGGACAAGGGCGTCTTCCTGCTGGAGCGCCAGATCCGCGTCGGCCGCCGCACCGGCTACTGGTGGGATGAATACTGGCCGGTGTACGGCAGCAACAACATCGCCGCCGGCAACGCCTACATCCGCGAGCCCAACACGGTCGGGCCCAAGGAACTGCCCTGGCAGCGGAACTTCCTGACGGCCAACATGCGAAACGCATTCAAGCGTCTCAACCGCATCTGGGCGGCCAACAACGTGCCGCAGCGGAACTTCCTGTGGGCGAACAACTCGGCGACGCTGCTGGAGTCGCTGGCCTTCGACACGCAGCAGGTGGAGGAATGCGGGGCCATGCACCGTTCGCTGGACATCGACACGGTGGTGCAGTTCCCCAACAGCCTCGACCGCTACATGTGCCACAACTTCACTGGCCTGGTGGCCCGCATCTCGTCCGACGTGATCGTGGCCCAGGCGGGCGACGACAAGGTCTACGACCGCCAGATCCTCGGCCGCGCCCTGCTGAACGACGTGGGCGTCAGTTCGATGGGCCCCCACGGCTACTTTGTGCATCGCGAGCAGGCGGTCAGGCTGCTGACGCTGATGACCGACTTCGGCCTCTTCGACGACGGCGCGGTGGAGAAGCTGCCCTACTGGCGCAACGAGGCGGCCATCCAGTATGACACCCGGAAGGAGCCCAAGAAGGCCTACACCGCCGTCTACCGCCACCCGCTGGGCGACGGGAAGAAGGGCTTCAAGGCCCTCATCGTCATCATGAATCAGGATGACGAGGATACCCAGCTGCCGCTGGTGATCGCCGACCCCAAACGCATCTTCGGCGGGCCCAACAGCCTCAAGGCCGCCGACGTGCGGGCCAAGATGCCCGTGCCCGAGGCTCTCAAGGGCTTCTGGCAGAAGAACAGCCACCGCGACGCCGACGCCAAGGTCCTGATGGACCTGGAGACCGGCGACATCATCAGCCCCGTCGCCGGCAAGGCCGACACGTACGGCCCCGTCTCGGTGCCCCGTCATGACTTCCGCGTCCTGTACGGGCAGTGGGAGGAGGGCAAGTGATGAACACCTCAAGGATGAACAACGCCATGAAGTCTTTCGCGTTAACCGCGGCCGCCCTTCTGATCGCCCTGCTGCCCGCCTCGCCCGTTGCGGCGGCCGACAGCGCCCAATGGGTCGGCGGCAAGATCGAGCTCGGCCGCATCACCATCGAGCCCGATACGTCGGGCCTGCCCAAGCAGATCACCATCCGCCCTGCCGCCACCGAACTGCCCCTGGAGCTGCGCGGCAAGGCCGCCGGCCCCGACGTGCTCAAGTGGATGGGCCGCGGGCCCCAGCTGCGTGCCCCCCTCCGCATCGAGGCCACCGTCGGCGGCATCAAGGCCGCGATGACGGTCGCCGATGCGGCCGCCCCGGCGGCAAAGGACGCCGGTGTCGCCGCCTCCGCCCGCCTCACGTCCGGCCGCCTGACCGTCAACCTCGCCACGCGGTATGAAAAGGACGGCGCCATCTTCTGCACGCTCGCCTACACCGGCACCGGCGAGATCGACGCGCTGGAATTGGTCGCCGACATCGACGGGACGGTCGACACGGTCATCCTCGGCGACGCCGTTGCCGCCGCGCCGCAGGTCTACACCGCCCGCGACTACGAGCCCGCCGATGAAGAGGGCCTCGTCTGGGGCAACAGCGCCAAGGACGCCAACAAGGCCGGGAAGAACGCCCCGGGCCCCGTCAAGCGGGCGTACGTCGGCAGCGGCGACCGCGGCTTCACCTTCCTGTGCGACGACGTGACCGGCTGGGCCGTCAACCCCGAACTCAGCACGCTGACGCTGGAGCGCGACAAGGCCGGCAACATCACCTGGCGCACCAAGCTGGTCAACACCAAGACCACGCTGGGCGCGGCCAAGACCGTCAACTTCGTCCTGCTGCTGCACCCGGCCACCACACCGGCCGTTAACCGTCTGCACAAGGCCTGGCTGGCCTGGCCGGATGGGGCGGCCAAGGTCCTGCCCGTGTCGCTCAAGGGCCGCAGCGAGATGCCCGCGGCCCCCGATGCCATCACCCGGGCCGATGTGGCCGCCGCCTTCGAGGCCTGCGCCCCGCTGGCACAGATGGAAGGCGCCGCCGGCGGCGACATGCCCGACGCCAACCACGACCTCGCCGCCGCTTACCCCCACCGCCTCTTCCGCTACCTCGCCGGCACGCATACAGGCGTGACGACGCGGGTGAAGACCAACGCGGCCAAGCTCGTGCCCGCGGGCTCGGCCAAGGCCGCCGACCGCGTGCTGCTGGGACGGGCGCTGGCCATGAACTTCGGCGTGGAGGGCGCGGGCATCAGCCACCTCGCCGAGGCCATGCGCGTCCTGACGATCATGCAGAAAACGGGACTGCTGGAGAGCGACGGCAAGACCGAGTTCATCCCGCCCTGGCGGAACAACACGTTCATCCGCTACGGCGAGGCCTTCAAGCCGGCCGAGGAGTTCGAGACGACCGATCAGAACCCGCTGGCCAACGTCTACACGTGCGTGTACCGCCGCGCGACGGCCAAGGGCGGCACGGGCGCCGTGATAGTGATCGTCAATGAGAGCGACCAGCCCGTCCGCGAGCAGTTGTACATCTTCGATTCCGCCCGCGTGTTCGGCGGCGCCAACGTGCTGACCGAGGGCGAGATGCTCTCGCAGCTCAACTTCGCCAAGATCCCCGGCGACAGCGACTGGCGCCAGCCCTATATCATCGGCTTCAGGCCGCGCGAGGACGCCGCGGGCAAGAACGTGCTGGCCGACCTCGAGGACGGCGGCGTGGGGAGGCAGTTGCCCAACCTCAAGGCCGCCCCGGACGTCTACGGGCCGGTGTTCGTCGGCGCACATGATTTCCGGATCATCTACGGGACCAATAAATGATGGGCTTCTGAAGAGGAATGCGAGCGGGATTTCAGGATTATTCAGAGGATAAAGGGATAAGACAGCAGATGGAATCCTCTCATCCTCTTCATCCTCTCGATCCCCCCAACTTGCCTGCCGGCAGGCAGGTCCCGCTCTCTTCTCTTTTCGTTAGCGGAAGTGACAAGACAGTTGGAGTGGCCTTATGAATCGGCGTATGACATTGTGTCTGGTGGCCGCGGTGGTGCTGGCGTCGCAGGCGGTGGCCCTGCGGGCGCAGACGAGGACTCCCACACCGAGGCCGACGGCGACCGCGACGCCCAAGCCCACGCCCACGGCAACACCCAAGCCGACGCCCAAGCCGACGGCCACGGCAACACCCAAGCCGACGGCCAAGCCGGGCACGACGGGCAAGCCCACGCCTTCACCGTCGCCCAGGCCCAGTCCCAAAGCCGCCACCAAGCCCGCCGAGGTCCTGCCCTCGGACGACCCGGCCTTGACGGTGCTGCTGGTCGATCGCCAGAGCGTCGAGTCGCTCGACCAGGCCGCTCGCTTTGTAGTCGAAGCGATGTTCAAGGACGCAATTGCCAAGATCGAGAAGGTCCGCGTCACGCTCGAGGACGTGTACAATCCAAGCACCAACCTCAGTTTCAAGCACCCGCGGGCCATCGTGCCCGTCGACGCCAACCTCAGGCCCGACGGCGTGGAGCAGTTCTTCCGGCCCTTCTGGGGCGCGCCCATCCACACCATCGAGTGGAAGGCCGGGGTTAAGGATGGACTCGAGAAAATCTACATCGAGGGGCGCAGCGGCAAGATGCTCCTGAAGACGGAACTGCCCTGGAAGGCCGGAAAGATCGAGGGCATCAAGAAGAACTACTACTCCAACGGCAAGGTCGAATCCACCATACCCCATGTGAATGACCTCGCCGAAGGCGAGTGCAGCACCTACGACGAAGGCGGCAGGCTCATCCGCAAGACCCTCATGAAGGGCGGCAAGAAACACGGCGCCCTCACCGAGTACAACCCCGCCACCGAGAAAGTCACGCGCATCCTTCCCTACGAACATGGGCGAGTCAGCGGACTGATGCAGGAATTCGCCGCCGACGGCAAGCTCAAGCACGAGCAGGCCTACAAGGACAACAAGAAGCACGGCCTGGAAAAGACCTACGGCCCCGACGGCACGACCGTCACCAACACCCTCTATTGGATCGACGACGACTCCGTGCCCGAGGGCGTGTTCAAAGAGAAGTACAAGTAAGCGGTAAAGCAGTGAATCAGTGAATCAGTTGGTCAGTGAATCGGTGTGATCCGCTCACTGTCCACCGTTCCTCCGATTCGCCGATTCCCCGATTCACTGATTCACCAGTTCACTGTCCACCGTTCCTCCGATTCGCCGATTCCCCGATTCACCTTCTGTTCTGTTGACGGCCGTACCGTCCGGGGGTAGCTTGTCCGCTTCAATCCCAAAAGGAGTCTCACATGGCGCCGAAGGCTAACCCGGCTTGGCCGGTTCTCACCAAGTACGATCAGGATCACCTCGCCCGCATCGCCTTGCCGCTGGGCGGCATCGGCACGGGCACCATCTCCCTCGGCGGCCGCGGCGATCTGCGCGACTGGGAAGTCGTCAACCGCCCCGCCAAGGGCTTCAATCCCAGGAATGCGTTCTTCGCGCTGTGGGCCAAGCCCGCCGGCGGCCCGGCCGTCACCAAGGCACTGGAAGGCGCGATCGAGCCGATCTTCTACGAAGGCGCGATGGGCTGCCCCCTGCCCAACCATAACCTCCCGCGGTTCCGCAACTGCAGCTTCCAGTCCTGCTACCCGCTGGGCCAGGTGCTGCTGAGCGACCCCGACGTGCCGGTCGACGTCCGCCTCGAAGGTTTCAACCCCCTCGTCCCGGCCGACAACGACGCCAGCGGCGTGCCGGCGGCCGTGCTTCGCTTCGTGCTGACCAACAAGACGGGCAAGACGGTGGACGCCTCGGTCTGCGGCAGCCTGGAGAACTTCCTGGGCACCGACGGCGGCAGCAGCGGCAAGACCGGGCGCAATACCAACGCCTTCCGCACCGACGGGCTTTCGGGCATCTTCATGACGACGGACATCCCCTCGCAGGCCGAGCAGTACGGCACGTTCGCCCTGACGACCACGGCCACCAGCGGCGTGACATTCCGCACGACGTGGCGGAACATGGGCTGGGGCGTGCCGCTGCTGGACTTCTGGGACGACTTCTCCGCCGACGGCAAGCTGGACAATTGCGGCCCCGACGGGGAGCCCGCGACGGGCACGTCGACGACCAACGCAGCCGTGCCGACGGCGTCGCTGGCGGCGAGCGTGAAACTCGCCCCGCACGCGTCCAAGACGCTGACGTTCCTGCTGACGTGGCACTTCCCCAACCGCATCACCTGGACGCCCCGCGGCGGGGGCGACTCACAGAACGTGGCCACCGATATTCACCGCGCCCTCACCCCGTGCGCGCGGACATACCACGTGAGCGAGATCCTCGCCGCCCCCATCCGCCTCGAGGGCCTCGCCTGCCCCGACCTTTCGACGCTGAAATTGGAGCGGCGGGCATTTGCCAATGACTTCGGCGACCGCCACCTGGAATTCGGCACGACCACCACCGAGCGAGTGGCCTATTACGTCACCCGCTTCGAATGCCCGCAGAAGATGTCGCTGGCCGCCCTGGTCGGCTACGACGGGCCGGTCAGGGTCTGGGTCGACGGCAAGGAGATCTTCCACGACCCCACGGGCACCAACCCCGCCCGCGCCGACGCCGGCCGCGGCGTCTTCGAGGCCGCCCCCGGCAAGCACGAACTCGTCGTGGCCCTGGGGACCAACGGCGGCAAGGCGTGGGGCATCTACCTGCGCCTCGAGCGGACGGACCTCGACGCCCAGACCATCGCCAAGGGCCGCTCGGCCTTCGCCTTGCCCGAACTGACGATGGAGCCGAAGAAGGAATGCGGCAGCGGCTGCTGCTGCGGCGACGACAGCGACAGCGACCTGATCGGCAACTACTACACCACGCAGTACCGCGATGCCTGGGACGCCGCCGTCCGCACGGCCAAGGATCTCAAGCGGCTCGAGGGCAGGACGCTGGACTTCCTCACCGCCTTCTGCGACAGCGACGTGCCGGCGAAGGTGAAAGAGGCCGCCCTGTACACGCTGACGGGCCTGCGGTCGCAGACCACCTTCCGCACGCCCGACGGGCGGATGTACGGCTGGGAAGGCTGCGGCGACCGCGGCGGGTGCTGCTACGGCTCATGCACGCACGTGTGGAACTACGAACATGCCACCGGCTTCCTCTTCGGGGCACTGGCGACGACGATGCGCGAGGTGGAGTTCATGCACGCCACGGCCGACAACGGCCTGATGAGCTTCCGCGTAAACCTGCCGCTGGGACGGGCGCAGGAGTCGGGCAAGGCGGCCGCCGACGGGCAGATGGGCGCCATCATGCGCCTCTACCGCGAGTGGCAGCTCTCGGGCGACGAGGCGCTGCTGCGGCAGGCCTGGCCCAACGCCCGCAAGGCGCTGGCCTTCTGCTGGACACCCGGCGGCTGGGACGCCGACCAGGACGGCGTGATGGAAGGCTGCCAGCACAACACGATGGACGTGGAGTACTACGGCCCCAATGGCCAGATGGGCATCTGGTATCTCGGCGCCCTCCGCGCGTGCGAGGAGATGGCCCGGCATATGGATGACGGCGAGTTCGCGAGCAAGTGCCGCCGCCTGTTCGAAAATGGCAGCGCGTGGATCGACGCGAACCTCTTCAACGGCGAGTTCTACGAACAGCAGATCCTGCCGCCCAAGAACGATGACGATGTCGCGGCGGGCCTGCGGATCCGCATGGCCGGCGGCACCTCGGTGGACTGGCAGCTGGGCGCCGCGTGCCTGGTCGACCAGCTCGTGGGCCAGTACACCGCGCACGTGGTGGGGCTGGGCTACCTCGTGAAGCCCGAGAACGTCCGCAAGACGCTGGCGGCGATCAAGAAGTACAACTTCAAGAAGAGCCTGGTCAATCACTTCAACCACCTCCGCACGTTCGTGCTCAACGGCGAGTCGGCCACGCTGATGGCGACCTACCCGCTGGGGCGGCGCCCCAAGGTGCCCTTCCCCTACTGCAACGAAGTGATGACGGGCTTCGAATACACCGCCGCCATCGGCATGTTGCAGGAAGGCATGGCCCGCGAAGGCCTGGAGTTGATCGAGGCCGTCCGCGGCCGCTACACCGGCAACAACCGCAGCCCCTATGACGAGGCCGAGTGCGGCCACCATTACGCCCGCGCGATGGCCACGTGGGCGGCGTACGTGACGGTCACGGGGTTCGCCTACAGCGGCGTGAGCAAGGCCATCACGTTCGCGGCGACGCCCGGCAAGACCTTCTTCTGGGCCAACGGCTACGCCTGGGGCACCTGCCGCCAGGTCAAGGCCAAGGGGGGCGTCGAGGTCGAACTGGCCGTGATGCACGGCTCGCTGACACTGAAGGAGCTTTCCCTGCGCGGCGTGGGCGCCGTCTCTTTCAAGGGCCCCAAGACTATCGCCGCCGGCAAGACGGCGAAGGTGGTCGTGGTCAAGAAAAGCTAACAGAGACCCAGTGCGTGGGTCTTAATGATAAGGAAAATGCCATGACGACGAGAACAGGCAATGCGGCGGTGTACGTGGGCGCGAAGAAGGAACTGCAGGTGCGGGAGTATCCGCTGGTCAAGCCCCCGCGCGGGCAGGCGATGCTGAGCCTCCAGGCCAGCGGCATCTGCGGCACGGACCTGCACATCGTCCACGGGCGGCTGGCCCTGGGCGAACGCGACCTGATCCTGGGGCACGAGTTCGTCGGGCGCGTCGAGGAGTTCGCCGGCGCCGCCACCGACGGCACGGGCCGGCCGCTGAAGCGCGGCGATCTGGCCATCGCGTGCGTGGCCCTGCCCTGCGGCAAATGCTTCTGCTGCCAACAAGGAGAGACCGCCAGCTGCCTCAACTTCGGCGTGACGTATTTCAAGGATCCCCAGCAGCCGCCGCACTTCTTCGGCGGCTTCGCCGACTTCCTTTTCAGCCCTACGGCCAACCTGGTGAAGCTGCCGGCGGGCGTGGCGATCGACACCGCCGCCGCCTTCGCCTGCGCGGGCCCCACGGCCATCCGGGCGTTCGACTTCGCCGACAATCTCAAGCCCAAGGAACTGGTCGTCGTGCAGGGCGCGGGGCCCGTCGGCCTGTTCGCGGTGGCCTGGGCGGTGGCGGCCGGCTGCACGGTGGTGGCCATCGCCTCCTCGTCCAACCCCCGCCGCATGGAGATCGCTCGCCGGCTGGGGGCCAAGGCCGTGCTCGACTACCGCACCACCACTCCGGAAGAACGCGCGAAGGTGGTGATGGACTTGGCCGCCAAAGGCCGCCGTGGCAACGGCGCCGACGTCGTCTTCGAGGCCAGCGGGTCGCCCGCGGCCATCCCCGAAGGCCTGTCCCTGGTGCGCACGCTGGGGCGGTACATCATCCCGGGGCAGTACTCCGACAGCGGCACGGTGCCCATCGCGCCGCAGATGATCACCTTCAAGGCCATCCGCATCGTCGGCAGCGGGCAGTACAAGCTGGCCGACATCCAGACGTACCTGAAGTTCCTCAAGAAGCGCCCTGATCTGCAGGCGACGCTCGGCCAGTGCCTCACCCACCGCTACCGCGTGGAGGATGCCAATCAGGCCATGATCGACGCCGCCGACGGCAAGAGCGTCAAGGGCGTCTTCGTCGCCGGCGCTGAGGCCCGCGATTAAACTTGCGACAGCGAACCCGATGCGTCCCAATCGAGTTAGATCTACTGGTGGCGGGTGACCCCCGCCGCAACATGCGTGCCGGTGTACATTCGGCCGTTTTCGCACCGAAGGGCAATGCGAAAACGACGTCAAGCCCTTAACAGGTGTCATCATGACAGTCAGCAGATTTCAATGGGTCCTGGTCGGCGCTCTGATGGTTGTTTTCAGCTCAGCCGTCGCCCTGGCGGAAGACAAGAAGGCCTCGCCCTCTCCCACGGCCAGCCCCAAGCCCAAGGATGACGCCAACAGCAAGAAGGCCGAACAGAAGTGGGCCTTCACCGGCGACTTCGCCGACATCGTCAAGGAATGCAAACCCAACGAGGCGCAGCAGGACGCGATCCACAAGATCCAACTGGAGCAGGAAAAGACCCTGACCGAGTTCGACAAGAGCCGTAAAGCCGCCAAGGACGACCTGGATAAGAAGATCGCCGCGGCCAAGAACGAAAAGGACAAGGCCTCGCTTCAGGCCAAGATAGCGGCCATAGATGCCGACCGCGAGAGGGTCGCCATGGAGTTCCGCAAGAAGGCCTTCGACAAACTGTCGCCTGAACAGCGGATCAAGTACATCGAGGTCAAGCTCGAATCGCGCCTGGGCGAACGCTTCAAGGGCCTGGGCATGACCGAGGAACAGACCACCAAGTGGAAGAGCACGCTCGCCGCCGACGCCAAGAAGATCCAGCAGCCCATCATGCTGTGGGATCCCAAGGTCACCGCCGAGGTGGAGAGCCACCTCGTGTCCATTCTCACTGAGCCGCAGAGAAACAAGTACAACGAGGCCAAGCTCAAGGAAGCCACGAAGAAATAGGCCGCTCCGCATCAGCACATTCAAAAGGCAACGCCGGCCGACGCCCGCGTTGCCTTTTGCTTTATTTCATCTGAGTTTGACTTGTCACCTCCAAGAAGCGCGGTAGAATCCACATTGCCTATCTGGAGCGGTTCAAGAATACCTTTCTGTTCCCTTCGAAGTTTCGGCCGCTCTCGAATGCCTCGGGCCAAAGGACTCACGTATGTGGCATTCACTTTTTTCAAGGCGGCCCGCGCTGCGCGTTCATTTTCTGCGGGCTGCGACGATCCTGCTGTTCGCGCTGCCCCTCTGCGCGCAGACGACGCCGTCGGCCGGACCGGATGCGGCCACGCTGGCCAGGCACAACGTGCCGCCCACGCGTGACGGCATCGCGATCTTCCTTCGCACGATTGCTGCCGATGGAAACTCCCAGCACGTCGCGGCCCTCATCCGTCAACTCGGACACGACGACCACGACACCCGCCTCGAAGCTACCCGATCCCTCCGCCGCCTAGCCGTGTTGCCCCAGTCCGCACTGAGGCAGGCCGCCAAGTCCCCCGACCTTGAGATCAGCACGCGGGCACAGGCCTTGCTGGACGAGCGGGCGAAACAGAGCGACTCTCCGCTGTCGGCCGCACTGCGCCTGGCCGCCCAGAAGCGCATGCCCGGGCTGGCCGCCGAGATGCTCGCCGTCGTGCCGCTGCTGGAAACCGAGATCGACCTCCGCCGTGCTCGCGCGGCGTTGGCCGCCGCCACCGCCGCCGCTGCGGACATGCCTCTGCTGGCGGCCGCACTGCATCACGCGCACGGCGAGGTGCGGCTGGCTGCTGCGCACGCCTTGATCACCGTGGCCGATGCCGACGTGCCCGATCGCCTCGCGCCACTGCTGAAGGACAAGGACGACCGTGTCGCCCTGGCCGCCGCACGCGCCCTGGCACAGGCCGGCGACCGACAGTGCCTCCCGACGTTGGTGAGGCTGCTGGGCAGCCCCCGGCCGGCCGTTCGCTCCCACAGCGACAGCACCCTGCGGGCCGTGACGGGCCTGTCGTTCGACTTCCAGGCCGCTGCCGCCGCCGAACTGCGACAGGCCGCCGCCGATGCCTGGGCCGCCTGGCTGGCACGCGAGGGGGCCACGGCGAAGCTTCACCGACCGCTCAATGCCCCCGGCGACGACCGCGGGCGAACGCTCGTCTGCGTCGGCACCCAGGGCGGCAACGTGTTCGAGATCGACCTCGATGGCAACGAGACGTTCCAGGCGGGCGCGCACCAGCCGTGGGCCTGCCAGGTGCTGCGAAACGGGCACCGGGTCGTGGGCGACTACGCGACCCGCACGGTGGTGGAATACGACGAAGCCGGCAAGATCGTCTGGAAGCACGACCGCCTGCCCGGAGGCCCGATGAGCGTCCATCGCCTCGGCAACGGCAACACGCTGCTGGCATGCTCCGACAGCAAGCGCGTCGTGGAACTCAGCGTCACCGGGGGCCTTGCGTGGGAGGTGAAGTTCGCCGCCCGTCCCGCCTATGCCTGGCGGCTGGAGAACGGCAACACGCTGGTGGCCCTGCATCGCGAGGTCGGCCGCGTGGTCGAGATCGACCGCAGTGGGGCCGAGGTCTGGAAGCTGGAGAATCTGCAGGACCCCCAGGCCGTGCAGCGGCTGGCGAACGGCAACACGCTGGTGACGCTCACCGACGCCAACACCGTCAGCGAGTTCGATGCCGCCGGCGCGGTGGTCTGGAAGCTGGAGGGCCTCTCCACGCCCGCCGACGCCCAGCGCCTGCCCAACGGCAATACCCTGGTGTGCGACCAGACGGGGGCGCTGACGGAATATGACATCGAAGGCCAGCCGGTGTGGGTGTTCAAGAAGAAGGACGTCGCCTTCAGTCGCCTCTGCAGGTATTAGATCTTACCATAATAAAGGCGGTGCCCGCACCGAGGCATCAGACCTTGACGTCGAGGAACAGCGATGCCGAGCGGGGCATAAGGGCTCGTTTGTAGGCCTCGACGCCGGCGGCGCGAAGATAGCGGCCTTCGTCGGTGTGAACGCGGGGGGTGACGCGGACCGTGCGGTGGGAAAGGACCGACGCGCAAGCGACGTAGTCGGCCGCCTCGATGGCCGCCGTATCGTCCAATGTCGGGAGGGACTTCAGCATTGCGCGCTCCTGGCTGCGGCCTCTTCGGCCACGCCAACTGCGCGTCCCTGCACATTTCCGGCGGGTCCCTCCGCGTCGTCCATCAGGCGAAGAAGGCGTCAGCTTCCTCACCTTCCATATCGTATCCTATACCCCCAAAACCGTCAACGGCCATAATGGCTGCGGTCGGTGCTACTTCGCCTCTTCGATCGAGAGGATGCGATAGTCGATCTTGTACTCGCTGGCGTCGGCAGGGTTGTTGATGCCGATGCCGCGGAGGTCGTCAAGGCGGAAGACACGATAGTCGGCCGCCTGCTGGTGCGGCGGGATATGCTCCAGGATGATCGGGGCCGCATCGACACTCTTGCCCTCGCGGCGGACCGACCAGGCGATCTTCGCGCTCACCGGCCACTTGGTTTCGTTGCGGGCGGCGAAGGTGACGACGAAGAGGTTCTCGCTCGGGATGCTCTTGCTCGAGCTGACATTGACGGTCATGCCGTCGCGCAGGGACTGCTCGGTGGCCATCAGGCCCATCCGCTGCAGGGCCAGGCTGCCCACCACCAGCAGGGCCAGCACGCCCAGCATGACCGCGCAGCCGACCTTGCCGCCGCGGCGTTTCTGCTTCTCGGCTTCGGTGCCGACCACAGGGGCCGCGGGCGAGCCGATGTTCGCCGTGGCGGCCAGGCGCAGCGCCTGCTCGACGGGCAGGTCCAACTCACGGACATCCTTGGCCTCGGGATAAATCGTCGGGCCGCCGAACATATATGCCAGCGGGATGTAGACCGCCACCCGCTTGACGCCGCCGCTGGACATGCCGGCGGGGTCGTCGTTCGTGAGGATGCCCAGCATCGTGTAGTTTGCGCCGGGGGGCTTGTATTCGACCGCGCGGCCCATGCCCTTGCTGTCGCCGCCGAAAAGCTTCATCAGGTCGCGGACCGACTCGTAGATCACCTTCACGCCCGGCAGGCGGGCCATCAGCCGCTCAAGACGCGAGAAGGCGTTCCTGAAGACCCAGACGTGGGTCAGCAGACCCACGAAGTACACCAGCGCGATCAGCACCACGGCCCCCGCCCCGGGGAATAGCTGCGCCTGCGGCCAGAACTTCTGCAGCAGCCCCGTGCCCATGCCATCCATCGAGGCGGCGATGGAATACAGCACGTACAGGGTCAGTGCCACCGGCACGATGACGAACGCCCCGGCCAGGAATATCTTGAGCTGTCTTTTCATGGTGCGCCCCTATTTGGCCTCGAGCATCTTGAACCCGGCGTGCTCGTCGGCGGCGAATTCGAGGATCTTCTCGAGCTTCATGATCTTGAAGACCTTCATGGGCTCGGGCTTGAGGCCGCACAGAATCACCCGTCCGCCGATGTCCTTGCTCTTCTTGTTCAGCGCGATCAGCGTGCCGATCATCTGCGAGGACAGGAAGCGGACGGCATCGAAGTCCAGCAGGATCTTCTTTTGGGCCTGCTTGTCGACCAGCGCGTACAGTTCGTCGGCAATGGCCTGCACCACGGGCATGTCCAGGATGGAAGCGTTGCGGAAGCTCGCCACCGTCACGCCCTGAAAACTCGTCACGACCAGACCGCTTGTCGCCATATCCTGTTCCTTATGTGGGGGTTCCACCCCGACCGCGGAATTGTACCTTGTCCGCTAGCGAGTGGTAGAGGAATTGTCGGTTCACTTCTCGTCGCGGCCGCGGCCTTCGCCCCAGCGGCGCCAGCCGAACACGCGGAGCGGGTAGAAGACCATCGAGAGCACGTTGTTGGAGACGTTGGACCGCATGTATCGCAGCAGATCGCGGACGGAGGCGGCGCCGGGGTCGGGCATGCCCTTGAGCAGGATCAGCGACAGCAGGCGTCCCACGATCGCCAAGGCGAACAGCACGTGCCAGTTGTTCCAGATGAAGGGCCCCAGCGTCCAGGGGTTGGCGTGCATGGGCTCCAGCACCGAGGCCAGCAGGCCTCCGATGAGAGCGCCGGCCGCCCCGCCGATGCTGATGAGCACGCTGGCGGCGGCGATGGAGGTGCTCTTGCCCTCGCCATCGGCGAAGCCCAGGATCACGCCCGTCTGCGCCAGCGCCACGCCGCTCCAGGCGATTCCGCCCAAGATGGTGCCCACCAGCACGATCAGGTACGACGTCACCGGCATGCATGGATCGAACCACTGCCAGTGCGGATAGCCCAGCAGCCCCCCCAGCCAGCCGGCCAAGGCATTGCCGCCGGCGAGAACGAAGTCGGGACAACTGAAGTTCGGCGACGCCAGCAGCCACGACACCGTCGCCACGGCCGTGCCCACGCCGCCGATGATCAGCACCGGCCTCCTTCCCCACCGGTCGATCAGCCGTCCCCACCAGTGCGAGACGAGAATGCCCGTCACCGGCACGATCACCAGAAACATGACGTTGGTGGCCAGTTTGCTGAAGTGCAGCACCTCGGTGGCCGTCCGCCAGAAGAACATCGCCCCGATGGTGGTGGTGAAGGTGAAGGCCGCCCCGTACGCGACATAGTGGCGGAAGACGCGGTCCTTCAGCGGCTCCAGGAGCATCTGCATCACCGGGGCCGAACTGCGGACGTAGGCCGGGGGCATCACCTCGCGGATGTTGCGGAACAGCAGGATGTCGGCCATGCCGAACAGCGAGCCGGCGATGAGGATGCCGCAGATCGAGTACAGCAGGACCGGCTGCAGCCAGGGCTGGTTCTCGGGCGCGCCCTTCACCGTCGCGTAGTCCATGAGGATGCCGACGGCGATGACGACGATGATCTGCACGATCTGGGTGATCTGGGCCCGCACGGCAAAATAGCGGCCGCGGATCCGCCGCGGGATGAGATAGCCCATCCACGTCAGCCAGGCGGGCGAGGCGAGGGCGTCCATGAAGTAGATCACCATCAGGATGCTCATCATGGCCCACACGGCCGCCGGCGAGGGGATGGGGATGACCAGCGGGACCATGGCCAGCACCATCCAGAGCGATCGGCCGATCGTGGCGCATGTCATGAACTGGTACTTCCGCAGGCCGGTGCGCTCGATGAGGATGGCGGCGAAGAATTGGCCGAACGTCGCGATGAACGGCAGGGCCTGCAGCACGCCGAAGCCGAAATCTTCCAGCCCCATCATGCGGGCGAAGGTGATGAACTGGCTGCCGGAGATGCACGACATCCAGACGACGCCGAACATCCATGCCACGGTCACCAGCCGCATCGACCGCCGCAACTCCAGCCCGCGAACGCTCAGGGCCGGCAACTCGTCGTACGATTTCTTACGCCAAGGCATCTATTTCAACTCCGCCCGCAGGGGCAGAAGGATCTTCCAGTCCGCAACGCGCGCCACTGTACAGATATTCCGCCGCCGCGTCCACAAATCGCTGCGCCGAACAAATGAGACTTGCGGACCGCCGGTGAAGTTGGTAATATTCTACGCTTTCAGTCATAGGCAAACGAATAGAACCGATACGGTGAGGTGAACCATGCATTATCCGCACAAGATTTCGAAGGTGAAACGAGCCCGCAAGATCGGCTTCCGCGCCCGCATGCGCACGGCCAGCGGCCGCAAGACGATCAACAACAAGCGCCGCTTTGGCCGCAAGGTGCAGGTCGTCTAACCCCCCGCTTCCACCACAAAACATCAAGCCCCTGGCCGAAGTCGACCAGGGGCTTGTTTTCCTCTGCATTTTTCCCCGATTGAATCCAGGCCCGCCCATTCCGCGCGCCGGGGTGGCGTTCCGTCATCCCGGCCGCCGCCGGTTAAGGACGCGGGATGCCCGGGTGGCGGCCCGCCCGGGCCGCCGCCCATCGAGGGGGGACGCGGCGGCCTCGGAAGGCCGCCACGCTGGCGATTGGGAAGGCCGCCACGCACCCACGCGCCTCCTACTTCCGCATCGCGTCGGCGGCGACACCTGCGTCCACGCCGCGAAACGCGCTGCGGCCGGGCCGGGCGGGGCTGCCAATGTACGTTCCCTCGTCGCCGTCCGTGCCGCCGATGTGACGCACGGGGGTCTGGCTCTGCGGCACCGAGGGGTTGCGGACGATTCGGCCGCGAAACAGCGACCAAGCCCACCCCAGGGTCCGCCGCACGTTCTGCAGCAGGCCCAGCATGCCGATGATCTGGGCGCCCGACGTCGCCGGAAACAGCGTGCTGCGCGGGTTCAGCAGCGAGGTCGCCAGCCACACCGGGTTGTAGAAATAAAGGTACGCCAGCAGGATGTTGACCTGCTTGCGCCACGGGTTTGCGTGGGCGGAGGCGATGACATAGTTGCCGTCGTGCATGTGCCTGCCGATGGTCCGCTTGCCGGCGCTGAGAAGCATCTGCCCCGACGAGAAGGCGTCCTCGTAGGACTTGGAGCCCGACGCCGGCGAGCACATCAGCACCTGCATCGTGATCGCCCCGGCCTTGCGGAGAATGTGAACCTGGTTCAGCAGACCGTACGAGTTGCCGCGGGTGATCAGCGGCTGGGTGTCGTGATGCATCATCATTGGCATCGGGAAGATTCCCTCCGCCCGCAGCATGTGGAACACGCGGACGGTCTTGTCGACGCTCTGGCCCTTCTTGATCAACGTGGCCGTCATGTCCTCCACGCCCAGCCACAGGCCTCGCAGGCCCGCGCGGCGGGCGAGCGGCAGGTGATCCTTCATCCGCGCTGTATCCTGCACGGTGGCCTCGGTGCCCCAGACGATCTTTTGGGCCAGGGGCTTGGAGGCGATCTCCGCGCGGGCCAGCACTTCGAGGATGCCCTGCGCCCGCTGGGGGTTGTTAAAGAAGTTGTCGTCGGCGCCGAAGAACGCCTGCAGCCCGTACGTTTCGTGCAGCGTCTTCATCTCGTGCGCGATGCGCTCGCCGCTCTTGAGACGGTGCTGCCGCTGGTTGTACGCGGGGATCGGGCAGTAGTGGCACACGAAGCGGCAGCCGAACGTCAGCACCAGCGGCGCGATCGGACTGTGCTTGGCCACCTGCGAGGCGGGCAGCGCGTGCGTCGCCAGGCCCGCGCCGCGGGACGGCCTCTCCAGCAGTCCGAAGCCGTGGATCGGCTGGGGCAGTTCGTCGAGATTGCCCACGAGGCGCTGCGGGCCGGTGTTCACCAACTCGCCAACGGCCCCGCGCGAATCCCGGCGTGCGAAGACCAGGCCGGCGATGCGGTCCAGGGCTCCGCCGTCGCGGGCGCGCAGGAAGGCGGAGCGCATGCTTTCGCCCCGCGCCCGCTCGGCCAGCAGGGCCTCCAGCAGTTCCATCAGGACGTACTCTTCGCCGGTGACCGCGACGTCGGCCGACGGGCCGCCCTCGGTGAAAAGGTCCCACGGCTCATAGACCGCCTTGGGGCCGCCGGCAAGGATCAACGGGCGATGGGCCTCGTCGATGCGGCAGGCGTCGGCGATCATCGCCTTGGCCCGCTGCTCGTGGATCTGCATGCTCGAGACCATGAACAGGTCGGGCACGCGGCCGTCGAGCCTCATGGCCGTTGGGCGAAATGCGTTGTTCCACTGCTGCAAAACGATTCGCGTCTTGGCGAAGCCCGCCTCGACCATGGCCGAGCCGACGGCCCGCACGCCGGCGGGCGCCATGCGGGTGTCGCTGAAGATGAATGGCAGCATCCGCGTGCGATGGTCAAAAGCGTAGGCGATCACGGTCGACACATCGTGACGCGGGGCGATTCGACGAAGACGACGAAGGATTTCGGTGAGGTGGCCAGGCGGGAGAAGCTCGTCACCGGCGGGACGGCTGGGCAATTCCATTAGGACTCATTTCGACAGAATAGAGATGCATCTCGGACAGAACGAAGATTGTAGCAGATTCGGGGATTGGATTAGAGACAAATCGGGATACTTCCCATGGTGCCCTACTCCCGGTGCCATCATGGTGCCACCCCTAAAGTTGTGGTTCATCACGGAGACAACGCTGCCGCGTAGGGTGGGCATGTCCGCCGCAGGCGAGACTCGCCGTGGCGAGCATGCCCACCATTCCACGTGCCCCATTCATCATGACGGTCTATACGCTCTATGCCTCTTTGCGGGCGAGGTCGCGCGCGTCACGCGCGGAGCCCGCCGGCGACGGTCGCGAGGAAAAACAGCGAACAGCAGAATTCCGAACACCGAACAGCAGAACTCCGAAGGGAAAGACCCGCGATCCATTGTCTTTCACTTCAATATTCGAAATTCCTTGTTCTGCGGTTCTACGGTTCGCTGCTTCTTCCCGCCCCGATCGGCCTGCAGCCTACTTGTACGTGCCCATCTCCAGGCCGCGGTCGACGAAGTACTTGTATGTCTCATACTCGACCTGGTTGGGGATGCTGTGGTCGCTGTGCAGGATGTAGCCGCCTCCGGCCATCGCAGCGGGCAGTTTCTTCTGCAACTCCGCGAGGATCGCCGGGCGGTCATTGGCCACCAGCGTGCGGACGTCCATGCCGCCCATGAAGGCGATGCGATCGCCATAGAGCTTCTTGAGCCTCACCAGGTCCATGCCCGCCTTGACCTCCATCGCCTGGAGGCAATCCATGCCCGCCTCGATCAGCCCCGGCACCAGGGCCTCGACGAAGCCGCAACTGTGCACGAACACCGGCAGGCCCTTGGAGTGGCAGTAATCGAACGTCTTCTTGTGGGCCGGCCAGACGATGTCCTTGTACATGGCCGGCGACATGAAGGGCTTTTCCTTGAAGCCCATGTCCTCGTAGAAGAACGCGCCGTCGGGCAGGCCTTCCTGCGAGAACAGGATCTCCATGAGGCGGATGGTCAGATCGGCATAGACGTTGCACATATCCTTGACCCAGTCGGGGTCCAGGGCCATGCCCATGAGCATGTATTCATGCCCGCAGACGGGGTGCATGCACTCGAAGACATTCACGCCGGACCATGTGAAGAATAGCTCTCGCTTGGCGCAGTCGGCCCGGGCGGCGCGGTAGGCGTCGAAGTTGATCCGCCGACGGTACGCGTCGACGTTCAGCAGGTGCGGGCGGATGTGGCGATCCCACCCCTCGCGATCCTTGACGAGGAAATCCACGTGCTCCGGCGTGCCGGCCTTGGCCTTCCACCACCGCAGCACGGCCCCGTTGGCGTTTCGGACCAGCCGCGTCTCCTCGGTCTCTTCGAGGACCTCTTCCTTGGCGTCGATGTCGCCCTGCACGTTGAACACCCACGCCCCGCGCAGGTCGAATCCGAAATGCGTGGCCAGGTCCTGGTCGGGCTTCACGAAGCCATCCTTCGCCCACTTCTGGTGCGTGTCGCCCCAGAACGACTCAGACAGACCCACTCGGTCCACGGGTTGACGCTTGAGAATACGGGTGATGCGTTCCTTGCTGGTCATCATCTGGGTTGCCTCATTTAATCATTAGAGAAACGAGCACAATTCCTGCCACAAACACCACAACAGTCAGTGAGCGCTCTGCATCCGTCAAGGACACCGCGGCGCGAAGCGATCATCGTCGGGATCGAAGGATACATTCTCTTGTCGCAGTGTATCGCGCAACGCGGCCACGTCGACCTCGCCGAGCATCTGGTTGCTGGCCGCAGCCATGGCGGCGGCGATGCCGGCCGCATGACCCATCTGCATGATCGTGCGCGACAGGCGACAGGATGAGGCGGCGAGGTGCGAGAAACTGGCCCCACGGCAGGTGGCCGCCAGGTTGTCGTACTCCTGGGGCAGCAGGCAGTCGTAGGGGATGCCGTAAGGCTCGGTCAGTTCGCGGCACTGGTGGCCGGCGCCGTGGGTGTCGAGCGAGTGGTCGCTGATGGCGATGCAGCGATCGGCCTCGCGCATGGCCTTGACGCCGCTGCGGCAATCGATCTCCGTCAGCACCCGCCGGCCAATCAGGCGAGGGCCCTCGCGGATGCCGACCATCGGGAAGATGTAGGAGAGACGGTAGCTGTTGAACCGTTCCCGCGATCGCAGCCACTGCCAGTGGCGATGGACCAGCGGCACGCACTGTCGCCGGCCTTCTTCGGGGCCCAGACGGTGGAACGCCATGCCCTGCATCAAGGGCAGCACGTTGATGTTCAGATCGCCGGATGGGTATTCCATGATGGCCGCCGTGGCCTCCAGCGGCTCGGCGGGCTGCTCCATCGGTTCGCACTCCACCGCGCCGGCCGCACGGGTGATGCGATACAGAAGCGTGGCCCCGTTGAGCTGGTCGAGATGCTCCGCGGGCGCCCCCGGCTCGTTGTACATCGACGAAGGCTCGAAGCCCAGGTACGTCTTGCAGCCGGCCGCCTGGCAGACGTAAATCTGTGCGGTGGCATCGAAGACAAAGCGGGCGCGGATGCGACAGGCGGGCTGCTTGCCGCCCTTGGGCCGGATCTCGATCCACTCGATCTGCCGACCGCTGGCGCCGCAGGCGACGAATTCGTAGCCCAGGCGGATGTCCGCGCGGCCGGTCTCCAGCAGCATCGCCGCCATCTCGGCCGCCAGCGCCTCCGGTTCGAAGGTCACCCGCCGGGTTGCATTGCGATTCATGCTCGAGCGGCGCAGGCTGGAGCGGTAAGGCTGCGTGCGGTTGATGCGGGAGGAACCCCAAGGCTCGTGCGTCAGCCAGTGATGGTCGGACACACTGACACCGATGGTCCCCGGCCGCGAGATCAGCCGGCGGTACAGTTCCTCGTGCAATCCCGGCCCGCCGATGCCGGGCTCCCAGGTGTTCACGCCCCCGATGGTGCTCGTGCCGCCCAGCATGTGTCCGGGCTCCACCACCAGCACGCGCAGGCCGTGGCGAGCGGCCGACAGGGCCGAGCCGAACCCGCCGCTGCCGCCGCCGATCACCGCAAGATCGTAATCATACTGCGCCATGCTCACCTGCCCTGCGTTCTGCCGGCGGCGTCCTGGCCAGGGCGCCGTCGATCCATCTATGAAACGCGGTGGCCCCGGAGGACCACCGCGTTGGATTCTCTCTCTGTCGTTTTCGTTACAGCCCGACCGCCTTGCGCAGCTTGGCGATCATGTCCGTCTTCTCCCAGGTGAAGGACTTGCCTTCGCGCCCGAAGTGCCCGTCGTGGGCCGTGTCGCAGTAGATCGGCCGCAGCAGGTTCAGGTGGGCGATGATCTGGCGAGGACGCAGCGGGAACACGTCGCGGACGGCCTTCTCCAGGCGGCAGACATCCACGCCGTCGGCCAGGCCTTCGCAATCGACGCGGACGCTGACGGGGTCGGCCACGCCGATGGCGTAGCTGATCTGAACCTCCGCCACCTTCGCCAGCTTGGCCGCCACGATGTTCTTGGCGATGTAGCGGCCCATGTACGCGGCCGAGCGGTCGACCTTCGAGGGGTCCTTGCCGCTGAACGCGCCGCCGCCGTGACGGCCGCGGCCGCCGTAGGTGTCGACGATGATCTTGCGCCCCGTCAGGCCGGAGTCGCCGTGCGGGCCGCCGACCAGGAAGCGGCCGGTGGGATTGATGTGGAACTTGATCTTGTTGCTCCACATCTGCGGGCACTCGTCCATAATCACGGGCTTGATGACCTTGCGGATCAGTTCCTGGCGGGCCGCCTCCGACATATTGTCGGTCTTGGCGTCGATGACCTTCTCGGTGTGCTGCGTCGAGAGCACCACCGCGTCGATGCGGGTGGGAACGCCGTTGACGTATTCCACGGTGACTTGGCTCTTGCCGTCGGGCCGCAGCCACTTGACCGAGCCGTCCTCGCGTGCCGAAGACAGGCGGCCGGTGAGGCTGTGCGCCAACTGGATCGGCATGGGCATGAGCTCGCGCGTCTCGTCGCACGCGAAGCCGAACATCAGGCCCTGGTCGCCGGCGCCCTGGTCCTTGTCGCCGTCAGCCGTCACGCCCTGGGAAATGTCGGGCGACTGGCTGTGCAGCGTCTTGAGGACGGCGCAGGAACGGTAATCGAAACCGGTCGTCGGGTCATCGTAGCCGATGGAGCGGATCACCTCGCGGGCGGTGTCCTCGGCCTTCAGCAGGGCCTCTTCGGCCTTGTGGTTGTGGACGGTGACTTCGCCGGCCAGCACGACCAGCCCCGTGGTGACCAGAGTCTCGCAGGCAACGCGGGCGTGGGGATCCTGGGCAAGCAAGCTGTCCAGGATGCCGTCGGAAATCTGATCGGCAACTTTATCCGGGTGGCCTTTGGTGACCGATTCGCTCGTGAAGAAGTATCTCTGACTCGTACCTTGGCATTTCATGCAGCGTTCCTTTCTTCCTCGCCGTTGGGCAGGACTGAATTAGCCCTATAACCTAACAGATCACTCAAGCCGTGACAAGCATACAAACAACCCGCTATATCACGAATTGCGCGACGACGACGAGGGGGCCGGTTCGGGGCGGTGCGCACTCGCACGTATGGCTGTACTACGCCCGACGTTCTGGAATCGCCGGAGGAATCTCCAGACTTGCGCCCGCTCGCCCGCGACAGGGCACTACCCCAGCGTCGCCAGCAGGCGGGCGTACCGCTGCAGCTTGTGCCCGTCCACGTGCACGCCCAGGCCCGCCCCGCGCATCGGCCGCAGCCGTCCGCCGTAGCCGAACCGGGGCGAGGGCACGGTGAGGTCATCTGCCAGCAGGAACCTGCCGTAGTTGCCCTCGACGAAGCGGGGATCGATGCCCAACTGCAACACGCGACGCTGGGCGGCTGAGAGAATGCCCGTCTCCCCCACCATGCAGCCCAGCGTATACGGCACGCCGTGCCGCTGGGCCAGCTCCGCCAGTTCCGCCGCCGCCACGGGGCCACCGTTCTTGCTGATGCGGATGTTCCACCAGACCTTATCGCCGGCCGCCAGCAAAGCGTTGGCGTCGGCAAGATCGATCAGCGACTCATCGGCCATCAGCGGCAGCGGGCAGCGCATCGCGAGTTGTGCCAGCTCCGCCGCCTTGCAGAAGACAGGCTGTTCGATGACGCAAACGCCATATCGGGCAAGATCGGCGGCGCGTTCGGGGACCTCCGCCTCCGGCCAGCCGCCGTTGACATCGACGCGAAGCGTGCATCGCCCACGGCGGATCGCGCTGCCGAGCTTGGCGTGCACGAGGCGCAGGTTCTCGCCGTCCACATTGCCCAGGCCGAGCTTGAGCTTGAAATCCCGCAGGCCGAACCATCGCATCAGCCGCAGCCGTTTTGCCGTTCGCGCGGGGTCCTTGGAGCCGAGCACCCCCGTGACGCGGGCGTCCAGCGGCATCGGCGCCATGGGCCAGCGGGCCAACGCCGCGTCCCAGAACGCCAGTTCGAGCGCCCCCGCCGCCGCGGCCATGCAGTGGCCGTCGGCCTTGCGTCGCGGGATGTCCAGCGCGCCCTGTCGCCCCAGTTGGACCGCCCGCCCGACCACCAGCGGCCAGAGCACGCGTGCGAGATCGTCGGGCACGGTCGCCAGCGTCTCGCCAGTGACATACTCCCGCGGCAGGGCCTCGCCCCAGCCGATCGCCCCGCCCTCAAACTCGATGCGGATGACAATGCCCTCGGCCAGTTCCCGCGACGCGGCCGCATGCTCGAACCCGCGCATGGGGATCGCCGTCTGGTAGATGTCCAGACGCAGAGGCCTCAGCGACATGGGGCTGCTTTCCATGCCGATAGGTTACACCGAATCGAAGGGAATACAACTGCGACGCGAGCCATCGGGGCATCAGAAATCCGAAACACGAAACTCGAAAAACGAAACAAAGTCGACTGTGTCGGATTCCAGCTCTTGTTTCGGATTTCATGCTTCGAGTTTCGAGCTTCTGCGCCGGACATGAGGCAACATCAGCGCGAGATGCCCCGGCTAAGTCCTACATTCCGAGATTCTTTGAGTAATCCTCGCCCAGTGCGTGCCATGCCAGAGCAGCTTGCCGCAACGAGAGCATCGCCAGAAGCGGTCGCAGTTGCGGTAGGCCAGCGGCGGGGCCTCGGCCATCACGGTGTGCTTGGACACCTCGAGCAGTTCGCCGCCGCAGGCCATGCACCGCGGCGGGCGCAGCGGCAGGTTCAACGTCTCCAGCACGAACCGGAGTTGCTGGAGTTTGGACATCTGCTGCGGGATGTACAGCGCCTTGAGGGCCCCCTGCTTGATGACGTTGCGTTCGAACATCGGGCCGTCGGAACTCAGCAGCACTTGCCCGGCGGCCAGGGCCTGTGCGACGAGGTCGCGGTCATCGATGCCGTACTCGAACTGGGCATCGTACCCCGCCGCCCTCAGCCATCGCGCCAGGCCTCCCAGCATCGCGTCGCAGAAAAACCGCGGCAGGTTGTCGTCACAAGGGTCCACCGAGACATTTTACCACACGAGTTGCGGCAGGATCTCACCCGCCTTGCCCAGCAGCGACAGGTGGACGACGTCGCTGGCCGGCGTGGGCTCCATGTTGACCTCGATGCAGCGGGCCAGGCCCCCGCGGGCATACTGCACCAACTGGGCCGCGGGGTGAACCACCGCGCTGGTGCCCACCGACAGGAACACATCCGACTCCGCCGCGGCCTGCGCCGCCGCCCGCCAGGTATCCTGAGGCAGCATCTCGCCGAACCACACGACGTCAGGCCGCAGGTCGGCGCGGCAGATGGGGCAGTGGGGAATCTGGTCGATCGCCGCGCAGCCTACCTCGCGCCGATGGTCGCATTCCCAGCACCGCAGGCGCTTGAGCGAGCCGTGCAGTTCGAGCACGTCGCGGCTGCCGGCGGCCTGGTGCAGGCCGTCGATGTTCTGCGTGACCAGGACAAACTTTCCGCCCGCGTCCTGCACGCGCCGTTCGATCTGCGCCAGTGCGTGGTGTCCGGCGTTGGGCTGAACCGATGCGAGATTCACGCGCTGGTCGTTGTAGAACCGCCACACGCGCGGCGTGTCGCGGCGGTAGCCCTCGGGCGTGGCCCAATCCTCCACGCGCATGCCCTGCCACATGCCGCCCGAGCCACGAAACGTCGGGATGCCGCTTTCGGCCGAGATCCCCGCACCCGTCAATACCGTCACCGCCCTGGCGGCGCCCAGAAGTTCACGTGCTTGTTCGATGGGATTCATGCCTGCCTCGATCGATCGCTGCGTGTGAAACGGCATTCGCTGGGGCGGCGTCAGGGCTTCCAGTCGGCAAGAAGCTTCAGGCTGTCGGCGAGTGCCTCGTAGTCCTTGACGCTGACGACGCGTTCTGCCGCGGCGACGGCCTTGGCGGCAGCGTACTGCCCGCCGTCGCGGGCGAAGCTCCATTGGGCCTGGTCGGGTGCGGCGAAACTCTTGCCCGCGAACGCCGCGTCGGCTGCGATGTACACATTATCATAGCCGCACACCACCAGCCGCGCGCCGGCCTTGTAGCGGGCGAGCAGCCAGTCGAGGCGGGCCTGGTGCTCCTTCGAGCGGGGCCACAGCCCGCCGGGCGCGATGACCACCGCGTCGACCGGCAGCGCAAACGTATCCCCGTACGCCGCCTCCGCCTTCAGCGGCAGCCCGTGCATCCCGCGGACATACCCTCGCCTCGCCGCGACCATCAGCACGCGATGCCCGGCCGCAGAGAGCGTCGTCTTCAGGGCGGCCACCGCCTTCTCATCGCAGCCGGCATGCAGGGCGATGGCCGCGGTGAAAGCGGGCGCGGGAGCTTCCGGCGTTTTGGCGTGGATCGCCAGTTGCGCCATCGCATCGGCCGCCTGCTGGTCGGGCCGACCGACCAGGCCCACCACACCCGCGGCGAGCTTCTTCTCCTGCAGTACGTCCATGGACCTGCCCGCCGCCAGCACCGGCCGCTTGGCCGCGGTCATCGCTTCCAGCCATTGGGCGAACACGGCCGAGTCCGCCAGTTCCGCCAGTTCGCGACCCTCGAGCACGACCAGGCCATCGACGTCGTTGGCGTCCAACTTCGGTGCCGCGTTCTTGAGTTCCGCCGTGGCCACCGTTCGTACGCTGCAGCCGCCGGCCTCGAGGGCAAACGAGAATGCCCACGTGAGGTGGCGCGGCGCGGCCGGGTTGATCACGACGACCCGGGCGCCGCTCTTGAGGGGCCCGGGCTTACCCTGGGCATTGAGGACGCGGATCACTTCCTGCATGTAAGGCAGCAGATCGTCGCCGCCGCGGCCGGTGACGAGCGAGCCGTCGACCACGGCGGGATCGTCCACGAAGTAGCCCAGCGCCCCGGCCTTCCAGTCGTCGGCGAGCTCGCCGGGCAGCTGCCAATGGTGCGTCGCGAAGCGACCCTTGAGCACGCCCGCCTTGACCAGCAGCCGGGGCCCCTGCCCCGCGGCGGCGACCACCTTGTTGGCCTCGGCGAACTGGCGACAGAGCTCGACGGCGCGGGGGAATTTCTCGAGCTTTTCGGCGCACCGGCCGCCGGGAATGACCAGCCCGGCGTAGCTGCGGAAGTCGGCATCATCGAACGACAGGCGGGCCTGGGCGTCGTTCTCGCGGGCGCGGTCGTCCACTCGAACGTTGCCGGCCGCCAAGGCCGCCACGTCCACGCTATAGCCGGCGGCGCGAAGAGCGTAGTAAGGCCACCAGAACTCCGTGACCGCGAAATCATCGGCCAGCAGCATCAGCACGCGACCCTTTTCGGCGGCGGGCGGTACGGCAGGAGAAACGGGCACGGATGTCGCCGCCGGCGCCGTCGCGGACCTGGACTCGGGGGTCTCGTTGAACACTTCAAACTGCCCCACTGCCGGCACAGCCGCGGCAAGGGCAAGTGCGATCGCCAGGAATACGTGTAACGGGTGTAGTTTCATTGCAGTGGATTATACCCGGGGTGGGGGGCAATTGCTGCGTGCCGCCTGACGGGGGCCGGCCCGGCGCGAGCGTGGCGATGCTGCTTCGGCCCGGCCCCGCCTCGCCACGGAAGCGTCACCGCCCGCAGCAGGCCTTGAATTTCCGCCCCGACCCGCAGGGACAGGGGGCATTGCGGCCGGGCGGGCCGGCGAGGGGGCGGGGAGCGGCCTGGGGGCCGGCGGCGAAGGCGGCGGCGCGGGAGGCATCGGGGCGTGCCGCAGCGCCCGCGATCGTTCGCGGCGGGGGCTGCTGGCCCTGGCGGAAGTACTCGGCCATGCGGCGAAGCTCCGGCAAGGCCTCGCGGAAGAACAACTTGTACCCCTCGCAGAAGTGATTCACCCGCGATGAATCGCCGCCCAGCGGCATGTGGTGCTTGGGGCAGCCGCCGCGGCAGAAGTCGAGGAATTCGCACTCGCGGCAGCGGGAAGGAAGGTCGAGCTTCAACTCCGCGAAGCGATCCAGCATCGGGTCCTGCACCAGTTCAACCAGCGGCCGCTCGAGGATGTTGCCGATCCGCCACGGGCCGTAGACGAAGTGGTCGCAGACGTACAGGTCGCCGTTCCATTCCAGCACGTGCGCGTTGGCGCAGCGTTCGGCGTAGCAGCAGGTGGAGGCGGTGTTGAAGATGAGCTTGTGCAGGACGCTGTCGATGAAGCGCTCGGAGACGCGGCCCACGTCGCGCGAGGCCCAGAGCTCGAAGACCTCGATCATGAAACGCCCGAACTGCTCCGACGTGCACGAATAATCGGTGGGCAGGCCCTCGGGCGTTCGCTCCAGCACGGGGATGAACTGCACGTACTGCACGCCGCGGTTGACGAAGTAGCGGTAGATGTCGCCGGCGTGCGGGGCGTTGGCGCTGTTGAGCGTGACGAGGATGTTGAACTCGACCCGGTGCTTGCGAAGCAGTTCCAGCCCGGCCCAGGCGCGGTGGAATGTGGCGTTGCCCGCGTGGTCGCGGCGGAACGCATCGTGCCACTGCGGCGGGCCGTCGAGGCTGATGCCCACGAGGAACTTATGCTCAGCGCACAGCGCGCACCACGACTCGTCCAGCAGCGTGCCGTTGGTCTGAAGCGCGTTGGCCACCACTTGGCCGGGGCGGCCGAACTGCTTCTGCAGTTCCACCACGCGGCGATAGAAATCCTGCCCGGCCAGCAGCGGCTCGCCGCCCTGCCAGCCGAAGTCGGCCCGGACGGGCATGGCCTCCATGTACTGGCGGACGTACGATTCGAGCACCTCCGGCGACATCATGAACTTCTCGACGCCGGGGTACAATTCCTTGGGCTTGGCCGAGTAGTAGCAGTAGTGGCAATCGAGATTGCACACGCCGCACACGGGCTTGGCCATGATGTTGAACGGACGGACTTGGGGCTGGGTCATGAGGTCAGATTAGCAAATCGGCGGCGGCCGGACAATCGGGATTGCCCATTGCCGATTGCCGATTATCGATTGTGGGCAGCGACGAAAGAGTGCGAGCGGGAGTGCGAGCGGGATTGGGAGGCTCAGGCTCCTGAAGTCGTGCCGGAAAAGACACCGGCGCAATCGCTCGCTTTTCAGCGCTGCTCGCAGCATCACCGGTATTTGAAACAGCGCATAAACATGCTTTTGGACCTTCGGTCCTCAAAGCATGGCACCCAACGACTGAACGGCACCTGTCGAGCTAGACCTCGACGCCGGCGGCGACGCCCCAGGTCTGGCCTTTTTCCGTGTACATGGCGAAGGTGACCTGGTTCTTGCCCTTCTTCCACGTCACAGTCGCGCGGTAGCGGTCGTCGGCCACGGCGGCCTTGACGACGGGCTGGCAGTCGACGGCCTTGCCGTTGAGCCACACCCGCACCGGCCCGTCGGCGTCGTAGCTCAGCACGCCCGCGCCGCCGGGGGCCTCGATCGTGCCGCGGATGTATACCAGCCCGTCCCCCGTGCCGCGGTGCACGTGGCGGATGTGGTGGAAGCGGTACGTCGCGTCGTACGGGATCGGCTCGAACGCCACGGCCTTGGGCGGCGGCACTTGGCCGATCTCGCCCTGCCGCGGCAGCAGCGGCGATGCCTCGACGTTCACGATGCGATTACCCTGGAAGCTGCCTCGCGCGGTGGGCCCGTACGCCTTGCCGCCGTTGGTGTGAATCGCGAACAGCAGCTCATTGCGACCCTTCCGCCACGGCACGGACACCACGTACTTGTCCGCCCCGCCGGGGTTGGTGCACTCGGGGTGGCAGTCGGCGGCCTTGCCGTTCACCCACACCTTCACCGGGCCGTCGCAGCCGTACAGCAACTTGCCCCGGCCGTCCTTGGGCATCGTGATGAAGCCGCGGACGTACACCAGGCCGTCGAGCTTCTCCTTCGTCAGCGGGCGAAGGTCGTGGAAGTTGAACGTCTTGTCGAAACGGATGGGCGAGAATCTCACGCCCTTGCCGGGCAGCTTCGCATCGCGGACCGACCCCTTGGCCGGTAGCAGCGGGCTGGCCTCGCTGGCCGACATGAATGCCGGATTGTCCGTGTTCTCGCCGACGGGCGCATACGTTGACGCCCACGGCCGCACCGGCTTGTCGGCGAACTCCAGGTCGATCAACGCGATGCCCGCGATCTTGTCGGGGCACTGCGACGGCAGGCCGCGGACAATCAGCCGCCCGTCGGCCGTCTGCTCGAAGGGCAGGCTCTTGGCCAGGCCGTGCAGGCGGGCTGAGATGAGCTTGCCCGTGAGCTTGCCGAAGGACAGTTCACTGCCGGCCCAGCGGCCGCACCAGAAGTAATACGTGTTGCCCTTGCGGCTCCAGCCGCCGCAACCCGTTCCCGTGAGATTCTCGACGCGATCGACCTTGCCGTAGACCGCATCGCCGTAACGCGCGAGCCACTTGCCCACGGCGGTGAGGCGCTCGGTGGCCAGGGCGGGCACGCTGCCGTCGGCCAAGGGGCCGATGTTGAGCAGCAGGTTTCCCTCGCCGGAGGCGACGGTGCGGATCATGTCCAGCACCTTTCGCGTCGAATGCCAGTCCTCCGGCGGCGCGTCCTGCCAGCCCCACGAGCCGTTGAAGGTCATGCACGCTTCCCAGCTGCGCCCGGGCTGCTCGGCCTTGATGTGCTCCTCGGGCGTGCCGAGGTCCTCGTTGAGGCACGAGCGGTTGTTGATGATCAGGCCGGGTTGTAGTTCGCGGGCCATCGCGTTCATCGTGACGCTGTCCCACGCCTCGGCCGTCGGCAAGGGGGCCGACACGTCATACCAGAGGATGTCGAT
>CAZTVF010000003.1:0-8634 GCA_964616985.1 uncultured Planctomycetaceae bacterium | reverse complement strand
GTTGGTCATCAATTCGCGGACGCAGCCCTGGGTGTAGTTCAGGAAGCGGCGGCGGGCCTGGTCGTTTCGCAGGCACGTCGTGCCGTCGGGGTGGTGCCAGTCCATCAGCGAGTAGTAGAAGCCCACCCGCAGGCCGAACTCGCGGCAGGCGTCGACGTACTCGCGGACGAGGTCTCGCCCCGGGCCGCGCTGCACGGCGTTGTAGTCCGACATCTTGGAGTCCCACAGCAGGTACCCCTCGTGATGCTTGGTGGTGAGCACCATGTACTTCATGCCCGCAGCCTTGGCCAGGGCGGCCCACTCGCGGGCGGCGCCGGGCTTGGGCTTCCAGGTGTCGGCGAGCTTCTCGTACTGGGGGATGGGGATCTTCTCGACGTTCATCACCCATTCGCCGCGGCCGATCTGGGCGTACAGGCCCCAGTGAATGAACATGCCGAACCGCGCGTCCTGCCACCACTGCATGCGCTGCGGGCGGCTGGCGTCGGTGCGGCGGAAGTATTCCTGTTCGAACGTGAGCTTCGTGGCCATCGTCGGTTCCTTTCGAATTCCGTTCCCGGAAATGCCGCCGCATATTAAACTGACTTCGTGGCCAAAAGGCGCCGAAAATCAAACATCCGCCTGATCCTGCACCACCCCGGCGTGTTTGCGCGCGTGTACTGGCTGGGCCTGGCCGTGCTGACGGTGGGCGCGGTGCTCGACGGATGGACGACGTTCCAGAACATCGCCCAGTACGGCCCGGACATCGAGACGCATGCGGCGCTCTGGCTGTTCGTCAAGATCCTGGGCCCCTACTCCGTCTGGCTGAGCATTCCCGCCCGCATCGGCTTCGTGCTGCTGGTGGCCGTGCTCTGGCGCCCCTGGTGCCACATCCTCATGTTCCTCTGCGGGCTGATCTACCTCTTCGGCGCCGCCGCCAATTACTGGATGTGGTTTTGACCCGCGGCCTTTGGTGCTGAAGACGCAGTGCGTGTTCCAGAACACGAAGGAATGGGCCATTGGGTTCTCCCCGCGTTTCAGTCCTCCCTGACGGGACTCCGGTATCTATTTGCCCGGATTCATTCCCAGCACTGAAGTGCTGGGCTATTTTCAGTGGTCCCTACGGGACCCAGGCCTGGCAAAGGCGAAGGACGCAGTTGTGACCGTCTCGTGTCATTCAAGGGGTGGCGGCCCTCCCAAGCCGCCACCACAGCCGTCTGCAGGTGGCGGTCTGGGAAGGCCGCCACCTCTCACTTGAAGGTACACAGAGGCACTAGTCGCTTCACCTGGGCGTGATTCTGAACTCCTTCAGATCGTGCTTCTTGAGGGCGAAGCGCACCTGGTTGGCGGTTACGGCGAGCGACTCGCCGGACTCGATGTCGATTACGCTGTAGCGGGCGGGCAAGCCCAGGGCGGCGGGGTCGATGGTGAGCGTCACGTCTTCATCACGGTCGCTGTAGCTGCAGATGACGGCGAGCGACTCGCAGCCGGGGCGGCTGAAGACGATGGTAGGCAGGTCGGCTGAGCCGCTGGACACGGGCAGCGGCCGCTCGTCCCAGTAGCGGAACACCTCGACGCCTTCCTGCTGGACAAGGTCCAGAATGGGCTGGCGGAACGTGGCGTGCATTCGGTTTTCGGGCGTGTCGCCCTCGGCGATGGGCTCGACATCCCACACGTACGGGTCCACGATCAGCTCGTGCACGAGGCTCACGGCCAGGTACGTCCGCAGCGTCCAGGGGTCGGCCACGCAGCGGCCCTGCTCGTGCAGCACGACCGGCCAGGCGCCGATGTGCTCGCCCGTCGAGCACATCTGGATGTACTCGCGGGTGAAGCGGTTCTGAACGTCGCCCTCCGAGAAGTGCCATTCCCAGTCGTAGTTGACCGTGTACCACGAGTTGAGCGGCAGGATCTGCGCGCCGGTCATATGCACCATCGTGATGGGCTTCATGCCCCGCTCGTTCATGAACACGAACTGCCGCTTGTTCAGCTCGCGCAGGGCCCAGATGCCGGTGGACGGCATGACCGTGCCATCCTCCTTCGTGTACGCCCCGGTCATGGCCTGGTTGAAGCCGCAGTCGAAGAAGATGTTGTCGACGTAGATGCCCGTGTTGCCCGCCACGTCGAAGCTGCGGCCGTACCAGTGCAGGGCGTAGTCGATGTACGACTCCGAGGGCACGATCTTCACCTCGTAGCGGTGGCGCGTGTTGCGGAAGTCGTTGAAATCGGACTGGCACCACTCGTCCATGAAGGTCTGGAATTCCTCGGCCTGCGGGTACGACGCGCGGTTGTAGTAGAACACGCTGGTCGTGCCGTAGCGGCGGCGGAGGTTCATGCGGGCCAGGCTGGTGACGTAATCGACGAGCTTGGGGCCATAGGGCTCGAAATGCTTCACCGCCCGCTGGACGGTGGCCTCGATCTCGGCATCGGACAGGCGTTCGCGGGTGGAGCGGCGAAGCGTCTCCCACAGTTGCAGGTCTTTGCCCGCGGGGTACACCGACGCACAGCAGCCCAGGGCGAACCAGTGAATGTCGGTGCCGATGATGCTGTAGCGTTCGCTGAACCAGCGATGCCGCCAGCCCTCCAACCAGGGCTTGGCCGGGGCGGCCTGCACGCCGAACGTCAGCGTGCGGGGCGCGTCCAGTTCCAGCGGCTGGTTCACCAGGTGCACGCGCAGCAGCAGTTGGCCGCCCTTGCGCACCAGCCAGAGATTGGGCTTGGCCGCGTCCCACGACCAGCCGCGATCGTTCTCGGCGAACCAGCACAGGCCGCGGCGGGCGTCGCCGAGGAAGATGTACGTGCAGAAGTTCGGCGGCCAATTCGCCTGCTGCAGCTTCGAGGCGTTCCAGACCTCGCCCTCGCCGGCGGGCACCTTGCACGTCAGCACGGGCATCCGCAGCCCGTCGGACATGGCGTGCATCATCGTCGCCACCGACTCGCGCAGCGGGATCTCCAGGTCGAGCGAATCCAGACGGCCCTCGATGGGCATCAGCGTGAGGTCCACGCGGAGCATGCCGTCGTAGTCGAGCTTGCACGTCGCGCTGCAGGGCATGGCCCCCAGCGCAAAATCGGCCTTGATCACCGCTTCGTCTTGCTCGGCGGTGATGACCTCGCACGTGCCGGCGGCCGGCGCGGCGGGCTGGCCGTTGATGACGGCGCGGTAGGTCATGGCCCCGGCCTGCACGTCGCGCAGGCCCAGGCGCTGCTGGTCGTCCGTGCGGACCGCGTCGAGCAGGCCCAGGTCGTTGAGGTCGTACTCCTTCATGACCGTGCGAAGCGTCCGCCCGCTGACTTCGATGGGCGTGAACGGCGCGTAGACCTTCCGGCTGGTGCCCAGGCCCTTGCGCTCCCACTCGAACACGGTGCGTTCAAAGGTCTTCACGAGCGGCGCCTCGGGCGTGCCCGTCCCGGTGGTGCGGGCGGTGATCTCGTACTGGCCCGCCAGCGGGCCCGGCAGCACCATCATGCGGTCGCACTTGCCGTCGCGGAATTCCCACGATTCGAGGTGAAAGCTCTTGAGGGGCTTGTCGCTGCCCTTGGGGCGGACGGCGAAGAACATCTTATCCAGCGCCGCGTCCTTGGGCAGGCCCGTCACGTCGGCCTGCACGCGGAGCACGCCCGAATAGGGGTAGAACGCAATGCGGAAATCGACGGGCTTGACCTGCTTCTTCTGCGATTCCCATCGCGGCTCGCGCGGCGGGCCCCAGCGGTAATACCGCGTGTAGTGGAACTCGCCGCCCTTGCCGCGGACGAGGGCGAACAGCTCGAACCGGCTGGTCACCAGGTCCTCCAGCTGCAGCTTCAGCTCCTTCGTCTCGCCCGGGGCGATGACGAACTCGGCCGTGCGGCTGAACTCGGGCATCTTGTCGCGAAGCATGAACAGCTGGCCGGCCAGTTCGACGGGCCGCGGACCGGGGTTGTACAGCGACATCGTGGCGTCGATGTTGCGGGTGATCGGGTCCGTGTCGTGCCGCACCTGGATGGCGGCGGCATCGGCGGCGGCGAAGGTGAAGACGATTTCGTCGGCGGGGTTGTAGCCGCGGTTGCCCATCGAGCTGAACGCCCAGGGCGCCTTGAAGTCGCGGCAGACGTTGATGCCCCAGCGGCCCTCGGTGATCTTGCGGCCCGGCGCGATGGCCGACAGCGGGATCTCGATCTCGCAATGCCACCAGCCGTCGTGAAAGCCGTTGGCGATGCGGTAGTTGCCCTTCCAGCCGTACACGTCCTCGGGCTTCACCTGCCCGCGAGGGTGCGGGTTGTACGCGCCGATTCCCTTGGAACTGACGAGCATCTGGTAGGCGATGCCGCTGTCGCTGCCGGGGCTGGGGTCCACCCACACCTCCAGCACGTCGTCCCAGATGATGCGGTCGGAGTGCGTGGTGATGGCCGAGACCAACTCGCCCGCCGGGGGCATCTCCGAGAGCACGGCCACGTAGAGGTGCGTCTCGGTGGCGCCGATGTACGTCCGCGCGCGGCGGTCCTCGAGATTGCCCGTGTAGGACAGGCCGTCGAAGCCGGCGGCACATCGCCACTCGGCCGCCTCCGCCCTGCCGTCGAGGTTCGGGGCCGCGGCCATCAGCGGCACGCGGTAGGAATCGAAGAAGGTGTAGTCGGACACCGGCCTGGGCAACGCATCGTGCTTGAAGATCTCGTGACTCATCACAACTCCAGGAACGAGGGAATAAGGGACCAAGTGTCCAGGGACCAGGGATCAGGTCACGCTATTGGGGTGGCGAAGATCGCCACCCATCAAATGAACACGGAGCACCGGGCCCTGGTCCCTTGGTCCCTTGCCACTTTATCCAACCTTCGGGATCGCGCCCAGCATGAAGACCATCGTGAAGATGCCGACGGTCTCGATGATGCCGATGGCGATGATGAGGAACGCGAAGCCCTTGCCCTCGCCCTCGCTGAGGCAGCGGCAGGCGGCGGCGCCGATGGCGCCCTGGCCCCAGGCCGAGAACAACTCGCCCAGCCCCGTCGCCAGGCCCACGCCCAGGAACTGCCCGGCATACGACGACGCCGCCGGGCCCAGGGCCTTCATCGCGCCCTGCATCTGCAGCATGACGATCATCGCGTAGAGCGTCTGGCTCAAGGGGGCCGCCACAAACACGATGTACGAGAAGCTGATCTTCTTGCCCGCCTTGGCGTCGCGGGCCCACGCGCCGGCGGCCGCCTGGCCCGCCTGCCACGCGCCCAGCGCGCTGCCCATGGCGCCAAGCCCGAACGCGAGGATCATTCCCAACTGACCGAAGAATTCCATGTCATTTCTCCTGTTTTCTTGCGAAGGGTTCGTAGGCGTAGCCCGACCACTCCATCCCCAGGTTGTTGCCGAACTCCAGGATGTTCAGCCGCACGCCGTGGGCGAACAGCGCGATCAGGCACAGGCCGATGTTCAGACCGTGGCCGAGGATCAGCACCAGCACCGTCAGCGGCCAAAAGCCGATGCCGACGGCCATGTCGTTGAATGTCAGGGCCAGCATGCTGCCGGCCAGGCCGATCGCCATCAGGCGGACGTAGCTGATGACGTCCGAGAGCGTGGAGATGATGGGGAAGATCGAACTGGCGACGCCGTCGATCAGCACCATCCGCAGCACGTTGCGAGAGGGGTTGTTGAAAATGACCGCCAGCGGCAGGCCCGCCCACAGCAGGTATTCGTAGATCGTGCCCCACCAGGCTTTGTTGAGCACCAGTTCGCACACGACGCCGTAGACTGCCCACATGACCATCGCCCAGCCGACGCTGCTGATGAAGTTGAGGTTGGGGAACCGCACCTTCGCGCGCCACAGGTGCGCGAAGCTCAGGTGGATCGCGCCCAGCACGAAGCAGATGTGCATGAGGCGGTGCAGCGTGCTCTGCTGGAGGTTCACGTCCACCTTCACCAGGCGCAGCGAGTCCAGCCCAGCGCCCAGGGCTGCCAGCACGCCCCCGGCCTCTTTCATGTCCTCGAAGCTGCGGCCGAAGAAGCTGGCGGTGATCACGCCCCAGACGAGCGTCGTCACGCCCAGCACCAGCAGCAGGTGTGTCACGTCGGCGCCCATCTTGCGAACGACCCGGCGATAGAAGATCGCCGGCAGCAGCAGGAACAGCAGGCCGTATCCGCCGTCGCCGATGAGCATGGCCGCGAACACGGGCAGCGCCACCATGAACGCGGGCGTGATGTCGTACTCGCGGTAGCCGGGCACCGTGCCGAGGATCTTGAGCAGACCCAGGATCGGCCGGGCCCAGAAGGGCGGCGCCAGCAGCGTGGGCGGCTGATCGTCGGGGGCGGGGTCCTGGGCGTTCACCGCCGCCTCCAGACCCTGGGCGGCCAGGTCGTCCGCCAGCCGCTCGGCCTTGGGCGCCGGCGCCCAGCCCTGGATGGCCAGCAGGTCCGCCCCGACCAGCGCGCTGTTGCCGGCGGCGGCGTGCCTGGCCTGCTGAAGGAGATGCTCGCGCTCGATCTCGATCTGCGGCAGCATCTTCGCCAGCTGCACCAGCCGCAGGCCTCCGTCAATGAGGGCCTGGTCAACGGCCAGGGCCTCGACCTTCAGCGTGGGCCGGTCTCGCGGCGGTGGCGGCACGACGTCGCCGCCTTCGGGCAGCGGGCCCTGGGGGTTCACCACCGCCAGCAGACGCATCTTCTGGGACACGCCCAGCGGCGTGACGAGTTCGGCCTTCACGTCGCCCGCAGCCGCCGGGGGCACGCGCCAGAACTGCACCGCCGCACCGGCCCGCTGCAGGGCCGCCAGCGACTCGAGGCGCATGTCGCCCCACAGGGCGAGATGCTCGATCTGGCGATGCAGCATGCCCAGGCGGTTGCGGAGCTCGATGGATTCGCGATGGATCGTCAGCGCCTCGCGCGCGGCCTGCTGCGCGGGGATGGGCGGCTTATCGCCGGCGGGCGTGACGAGCTGCAGGATCTGGATGGCGCGGCCGAGCTCGTCAAGGGCGGCGAGCGTTGCGGCATCGGCGGCGCCCCCGGTTCCCGGCGCCGGCACGATGTGCACCACGCCCAGCTGCGCCAGCGAGTCGAGCATCTTCTGACGGTCGCCGCCGCGGGCGACGACGTAGACTTTCTTCATCCGGACGATCATGACGCAGCCTCCTGCGGGCCGGCAGCGCGCTCGAGCGGCGCCTCGTCCACGATCTTCGCCTTGGCCATCTTCGCCCGCCCCACGGCGGCGGCCATCTCGTCGCCCAGGCGGATGCGGATGACGCGGATGGCCTCGCGGGCCTCGGGGATCTTCACCTTCTCGAAGAGGTTCACGCGCTGGACGATCTTCATCAACTCGCGGTGCAGCAGGACGTACTGCTCCTGCAACACGTCGGCCTGGGCCTGGAGGCGGTTGAGCGCCCGCAGTTCAGCGATCGCGCGGTCCACCCAGGCGGGCGTGGAGAACAGGCTGTACGTCGCCTGCGGGAAGACCACCTCCCGCAGCACCGGAATCGTCACGCCCGCGACATTGGCCTGCGAGGTCTTGAGCTCCGCCGGCTGGGCCGCCTGACGAACGTTCACGCCGGCTGGGTCGGCCAGCAGCACCGCCGTCGGCTGGAATTTCTCCTTCGCCGCCTGCGCCTCGGCCAGCGTCCGCTCGCGCTTCACCTCGATATCGCGCAGCGTCACCTGCAGCTGCTGCTGCTTGAGCTTCAGCATCGGCAGATATCGCTCGAACCGCTGCAACGCATCGCGTTGGCGTTTGAGTTCCGGCCGGGTAAGTCTGTATTTTTTTGACATGATCGACGCTTCTTCAGTCGTTAGGCCGTTGTGATTGCGGATTGCGGATTGCGGATTGCGGGTTGCCTTCTCGCTGCCGACGGCGACCGCCGCGGGCGGTATTGATCGAAGCGACAACTATTGCCAGGATTTCCTCGGCCTCTCCTACGAGATTCAAGAGTCGCGGGCTGGGCAGCATCTTCGTCTCCATGATCAACTCAAGCCAGAAAATGGTCTCGTCCGATTCCTCTTCGACGATCCCCATCTTGGCGATGAAATCCGCAGGCGATTTGGCACGACATGACGCGCGATAATTGGCGGCGACGCTGGTGCCACATTTCATGAGTTGGCGCCCTATGACATCTGCCACGCGTCCTTTTGGCATCGATTCGACAACATGAACCACCCTCACAGCGAATGCCTTCGTCCTCGCCTTCATTTCTTCTGGTGTCACGCCAACGCCTCTCTGTCTTCACACGTCTTGATGTCGTGCCTTTCAATCCGCACTCCGCAATCCGCAATCAGCTGGGCCAGTGTTTGTCCACCACCCCCCGCCGTATCCCCGTCTCCGCCGGTTCGAAGCATGCGGCGAGGATTTCCCAGCAGCGGTCGAGGGCCTCGAACAGCGGAATGTTCACCTCGAGGCTCATGATGCGGTCTTCGAACAGGCGGCCATACTTCAGCAGCTTGTTGTCCCAGGGCGACATCTCGAAACCCATGTCGCGTTTCTCGCGGCTCTCGCGGCACAGGGCGTAGAGCTGGATGCACCCGTCCATGATCGGCCGATGGTCGTCGCGCGTCTTGCCGTTCACCTGCTGCTTGAGGCGCGAGAGCGAGCCGAAGGGTTCGATGCGGCCGTTGCGCAGGTAGAACTGCCCCTCGGTAATGTACCCGGTGTTGTCCGGCACGGGATGGGTCACGTCGTCACCCGGCATCGTGGTCGCCGCCAGAATGGTGATCGATCC
>CAZTVF010000002.1:21154-93591 GCA_964616985.1 uncultured Planctomycetaceae bacterium | reverse complement strand
CGCTACGAAATCGCCCCGCCCGCCCCGCGCCACGGTTTTGCTCCGCCCTTTACAGCCAAGAGAGCGTAACACTCGGCGTCAGCTTAGCCAGTCCAAGTGGGGAGCGCCTGCGGATGACCCGATTGACTTGACTGGTGAGTACGCCGTTCGTGACACACGATGACTGGCATTGCCCGATGTTGACCGGTTTAGGCTCGTAGGCGGGGCGGACCCAAACCCGCCGCCCCGCGCGCAGGGGGCGCTCAAGCAAGTCGGTTGCGGCGCCGGGGCTGATGGGGAGGGACATCACCTCGTAGACGTGGCCGTGCGTCGCACCGCCGTTGGGTTCAACAGGCGGACGATGTGGTCGTCGCCACCGTCACCTTCTTGATCGCTGCCAGCTCAATCACGCCATCGTTCAATCGCGATCTTCGCTCCGGCTTGATGCCCTCGCCCAACGCCGTGCCACATGAACTTGTCTTGCGGCCGCTTTCGCAGCCAGGAATTGGGACGCGAGATCAGAAACGAGTCGTATGAAACCGCTTCTGGAATGTGCGGCTGGGTAATCGTTTCCATCTCTTTCGTCTTGGTTCCATTGTCTAGGCAACCTGTTCCTTCCTGCCATTCACCAGAGTGTAAAGCACGGGCAGGATGATCAGCGTCAGAGCCAGCGAACTGACCATGCCACCGAAGATCACTGCCACCAGCGGGCGCTGGATTTCACTACCGGCCCCGCTGGAAAGGAGCATGGGCACCAAGCCCAGCAGCACTGTCAGCGAGGTCATCATCACCGGCCGCACGCGACGTCGGCACGCCGCGAACACGGCGTCTCTCACTCCCATCCCCTGCTGTCGAAGCTGGTCGATGAAGCTCACCAGGATCAATGCCCCGGCCACGTCGGCCCCAAAGAGGGCGATGAACCCGACCGCCGCCGATACACTCAGGTTCATGTCAAGCAGGTAGATGGTGAGGATGCCGCCCACCATGGCCGAGAACAGGTTGCACATGACCAATAGCGCGCTCTTGACCGAATGGAGCGACATGAACAGCAGCAGGAAGACCAATGCGATGGCGATGGGCACGATGATCGACAGGCGTGCCATCGCACGCTGCTGGTTCTCGAATTGCCCGCCCCACGCCAAGCGGTACCCGGTCGGCAGGTCATTCTCGATGGCGGCGAGCTTCTCCTTGGCCTCGGCCACGAAGGAACCAATGTCCCGACCGCGAACGTTCACCTCGATTACCAGGCGTCGCACCGAATCTTCACGACTGATCTGCGCGGGAACATCCACCTCTTTGGTGTCAGCCAGATCGGACAAAGGCACGTTGTACCCGGCGGGCGAGGGAATCATGAGCGAAGCGATCTTGTCGGGCGTGTTGCGCTTATCTTCGGGGAAGCGGACCAGAACATCGAATCGCTTCTGTCCCTCATACACCCCGGTGGCCACTTTGCCACCGACCGCCGTCTCGATCAACGAGTTGATGTCCTCGACGTTGATCTTGTGGCGGGCCATCGCCTCGCGTTTGTGCTGCACCTCCAACTGGGTGAAGCCGGATACCTGCTCGATCTTCACGTCTTCGGCTCCCTCGATGGACGCCAGAATGGGGGCGATCTGTTCCCCCGTTTCGCGGAGAGATTCCATGTCGTCGCCGATGATCTTGATTGCCACGTCCGACTTGATGCCGCTGAGGAGTTCGTTCACTCGCAGCGCGATTGGCTGAGAGAACGCGGGCCTGATGCCGGGGATTCTCTCAAGTTCATGGCTGATCTCTCGAACCAGCTTCTCCTTGGTCAAGCCTTTGGACCACTGGTCCTTGGGTTTGAGCATGATGAGCACGTCGCTCTGCTCAGGCCCCATCGGATCCTCAGAAATCTCAGCTCGGCCGGTCTTGGATATGACCGACGTGACCTCCGGAAACTTCGCCAGCAGCCGCTTCTCGATCTCGGTGCATTGAACAGCGGAACCTTCAACACTGGCGGTGGGGAGCCGCACGATGTTTATCGCCAAGGCCCCTTCCTCCAAAGCCGGCAAGAACTCCGTTCCGAGCCTTGGAACAAGGGTGAACGAGCCCAAGACAATGGCGGCCGCGATGCCCACCGATATCCATCTGCCTTTCATCGACAGCGCGAGCACCGGCATGTACAGCCGTTCGATGGCCCTCACCAGCGGGTTGCCGCGTTCGGTCTCGGGCTTGCGTTTCACGAACACCGCGCCCAAAACCGGAATCAGGGTCAGAGTGATGACCAGCGAGCCGATCAGCGCAGAGATCATGGTCATCGCCAGAGGCTTGAACATCTTGCCTTCGGTCGATTCCAGCGAAAACAGCGGCAGGCACACAATAATGATCAGCAGAAAGACGAAGGCAACTGGCCGAATCACTTCTTTGGTGGCTTCGTAGGCAATCTCCAGCCGCGACTGCTCTGACAAGGCCTTCTCGCGCATGTGGCGGGATATGTTCTCGGTGATGACAATCGCTCCGTCCACGACCATGCCGATAGCGATGGATAGCCCACCAAGGCTCATCAAGTTGGCGGTCAGGCCTTGCCAGCCCATCAGGATGAACGTCGCCGCAGCTGTCAGGGGCAGAAGCACAGCAACAATGAGAGCCGCTCGGATGTCCCACAGGATCAGGAACAGCACCAGCACGATGAGAATAATGCCCTCGCCGATGGCCGCGGAGACCGTCCGAATGCATGCCTCGATCAAATCCGTACGGTCATAGAACGGGACGATCTTCACACCCGGCGGCAGTGATCTTTGAATCTCCGGGATCGTTCCCTTCACACGGTCCACGACATCCTTGGAATTGGCCCCCTTGAGCATGATGGCCATGCCCAGGACCGCCTCGCCGCGGCCATCCTTTGTCACGACGCCGTTACGTGTCTGCCTGCCGATCTTCACTTCGGCCACGTCCTTCAGGTACACCGGCGAGCCATCTTCGGACTTCAGGACAATGCCCTCGATGTCGGCGATGTCGCGGATCAGACCCTTCGAGACGACGTTCATCTGCTCCCAGTCCTGCACGAGGAAGCCGCCGCTGGCGTTGGCGTTGTTCTCCTCGAGGGACTCAAGGATCTCCCGCACCGTGATTTTGTACTTCAGCAGCAGGTCCGGGTTGGGCACGACGTGGAACTGCTTCACGAATCCGCCAAAGCTATTGACCTCGTTGACGCCCTCCAGCCGCCGAAGTTGCGGCGTGATCAGCCAGTTCTGCAGCGTCCGCAGCCCGATCAGGTCGTACTCGCTCTTGACCATCGCGAGACCATCCTGCGGGCACTTGCCTTCCGCACGCGAGAACTCAGAGGTGTGCTTTGGGCAGTAGTAGCCGGATTCGAGCGAGTACTGGTAGATCTCGCCCAGGCCGGTCGAGATCGGCCCCATCTCCGGCTCGACCCCCGCGGGCAGCTTTTCCTTGGCCGCCGCGAGGCGCTCGAAGACCACCTGCCGGGTGAAGTAGGTGTCGGCGTCATCATCAAAGACGATGATGACCTGCGCGAGGCCTGCCTTCGATGAGCTTCGAACCTGCTTGACCTGCGGCAGGCCGCCCATTTCCATCTCGATGGGGGCTGTGATGAGCCGCTCGACCTCGCCGGGCGCAAGCCCCGGCGCTTCGGCCAGGATCATCACCTGGACATTGGTCACGTCAGGAAAGGCATCTATCGGCAGTCTCTGCCAGGCGAATAGACCTGCGCCGATCAGCACAGCCCCCGCCAGCATCATCAGCATCTTCTGTTTGAGGGCGAAACGAAGGATATAGTCAAGCATTCATATCTCCTGCCTCGGTGGGACCATTGACAGCCCGTTGGGAACGAAGCTCAATCCGCGCAGCCCGCTCCCATCTTGGCCCGCAGGATGTCGCTCTTGAACAGGAACCCGCCGCCAGCCACAACCCTGTCTCCGGCTGAAAGTCCGCTGAGAATCTCGACCATTTCGCCCTGAACTCTACCAACGTTCACATCTCGCCGCAGCCACAGGTCATCCTTCCAGTGGACGAAGGCAAAAGTCTGGCCTGCGTCGCTCAGGACGGCCTGTCGCGGCACCAGCGCAACCTTCGTGCCCTCCGTCAAAGGGATGTCTACGGCAGCGAACATGCCGGGGCGCAGTTTGCCCTGCTCGTTCTTGACCTGCACCCGCACCTTGACGGTTCGGGTGGTTTCATTGACGGCGCTGTCCAACAGGTCTACATCGCCTGGGAAGAGGTCGGAGAATGCAGTGACCTTGACGATGGCCTGGGGCTTGTCGCCCTTGACCAGGCGCTCGTGCAACGGCCCGAGGTCGCGCTCGTACAGGTCGCACCAGACCCAGACGTTGGACGTGTCGGCAATCGTGTACAGACTCTGGGAGGATTCGATGAACTTGCCTTCGGTGATGTTCTGAGCGGTGATGACGCCCGCTCGCGGGGCCTTGACCTCCAACTGGGCGAACTGGCCGTCATCCTTCATCTGCTCAACCGCCTTGATTGCCTGGTCGTCCAAGCCAAACAAATGCAGCCGCTGCTCGGCCGCGTTCAACCTGGCATCGGCCAGTCTGGCCGCGCTCTCCGTCTTCAGACGGTCGAGCTTGACGTTGAGCTGGATCTCCTCAAAGAGGGCGACGTAGTCCGCCTGCGCCGTCTGCATCTCGCGTTCGGCCGTCTCCAGTTCCGCCTTGCTCGATGCCTGCTTGGCCACGAGCGACTTCTCTCGCTCCAGGACAGTCTTGGCCTGGCGCAGCCGCGCCACCGCGCCGATCAGCTTGGACTTCCATTCCCCCAGCGTTTCAACGGGGATGCCCGATTCCGGACCGTCCTTCGCAGAGGCGACGAACCTTTCCAGGGCGGAAGCGATCGCCGCCTGCCGGCTCTCTTCCTGCTGTGAGACCTTCGCCGCCGCATGCGCCTCCAGGTATGCCGCCTTGGCCTGGCCGAAATCGCCGGAGTGAATCACCGCCAAGACCTCGCCGGCCTGCACCTTCTGGCCCAGCCGCGCCTTTACGGTCACGACCTTGCCTGCGGCAGCGGGCAACACGTCTACCAGCATCGTCTGGTCGTATTGGACCTCGCCCGTCAGACGCAACGTCTTGCCCAGATCGCCTTCCTGGACTGCTGCCGTCCTGGTCAAAGCGCCGGTCACGGACGGATCCACCTTCACCACGCCCAACTCGTACCGGCATTCATCGCATTCAACCTGCCGGATCTTGTGCTCGCACATCTTCTTCTCGATCTCTTCTGGATCAAGATTGGCCGTGGCATCGGCGTGACCGTGCCCATGGCCGTCATCGTCACCATGCTTGGCCTTGGTCTCTTGCCCATGGTCTTCACACCCATGCGAGTCGCATTGCGCCTCGGCAGCCTGGGGCGTGGTTGGCCACTGCCGTGTTCCGCCTGAAGATGCTCCGCTCATCCAAGCGACGATGGCCGCAACGGCCACGACTGCCGCGACGCCAAGCCCGAGATGTTTCCGGTTGATGGTCATGCTACTTCTCCTGCGACTTCTGAGTCGTCGCGTGCTGTGTGGTTACCTTGGTGTTCACAATGCTCTCGATGCTCTGCCCGACCAGCCCCTCGATGTCAGCGACGGCCCTCAGGTATTCGGCCAGGGCCTCGAGGTGCTGAGCCCGCGCGCCGAAAACGGTACGCTGCGCGTCCAAGACATCCAGGTATGGGTACTTGCCTTCGTTATATCCCGCCGACGCCGCGTCAAACGCCTTCTGTGCCTCGGGAACAACCTCGTTGCCCAGGATGGCCGAGCGAGCGTGGGCCGAAGCCATCGATTGATATGCGTCCGCGATCTCCGTCAAGACACGGACCCTTGTTGCCCGCTGCTCCTCGTGCCCCTTGGCCAGGCTATAGCGGGATTCCTTGATACCGCCTTGGTTGCGGTCAAAGATCGGGATCGGGATCGAGGCGCCAACCGTGAGCCCCTTGACTGCCGCCTCGCCGTCCGCTTTCTCTCGCTTCAAGCCGCCGCCGATGGTCAGGTCAGGGATCGCCTTTCGCACCTCCAGTCGGGCGACCGCCCGGCGACGCTGCATCTCCGTCGTCCAGCGAGCAACCTCGGGGCTCTGCTCCATCAGACAGAACACTTGATCCACGGTGGGAATCGCGCCCTTCACCTCAAGCCGTCCTTCCGCCATGGTGAACGTGGGGCTCGTGCCTCCCCATGTTGCCGCCAGCCGCTGCCTGGCCGCCAGCACGGCCTGCCGCGCCTGCTCCATATCCGCGCGCAGTGTGCTCAATTCCACCTTGGATTTCATCTCTTCCAGGGGAGATGTTTTGCCGCTGCGGACCCGCTCGCCGGCGGTGCCCAGGAACTTCTGCGAGATGCCCACGACGTCCTCGGTCAAAGCCAGCCGCTCCTGTGCGGCCACCAGTGCCACGAATGCCTTGGTGGTTTCCGAGTAGACGCGGACGCGGCGGGCTTCCCAGTCCCAGCCGCTCATGTCGCGGTCGAGCAGGGCGACCTGCTTCTGCCGTGCCAGCTTGTCGCTGAGAAAGACAACCTGCCCCAGCGACAGTACGGTTTCGACGACGCGAGGGCTGGCGACCGATTCCAGATCAAGGCCAATCTCAGGATTGGGCGGCAGGCTGGCTTGTATCGCCCGGGCCTCCGCCATCCGCACGTCCCATGATGCGCCGGCCAGGTCGGGGCTGTGGAGCATCGCCAAGGCCAGCGCTTGCCGTAAGTTCAGCGCGCCGGTTGGCTCGGAGACCACCTCCGGCTGAGCATCCGCTTTGGAGTCGACCGGTGGGCGCATGGTGGCCAGGTCCTTGCCCAGCGGCCTCATCGGCTGCCAGCCCTTATCCACTATGTCTGCGGTGCAGCCGGCCATAGTCGCCAGGACTGCGAGCATCAGCGGCCCGCCTGTGGGCTTGCCTGTCATGCGAGTCTCCTTGTCCAGATCTGGGGTAAACGGGGGACAACAGCAAGTGCGTGCAAAGTGCAAGCACTTGCGTGCCAGACAGAATCTTAGGCGAAAGAAACCGGGGCGGTCAGATTACGAGGACCGTGCTATGAAGGGCTGAGTTAATCGGGGGAAGATCGAGGCGGCGAAGATGGCTGTCATTGCTCGGCTGCGATAGTCGGGCCACGCGCGCCAAGGGGGCAGGAGTGGCTTGCTGGCTTTCGCGGTGCGACTTCTTGGCTTGCCATGAAACGGTCGAGGCCTTGAGGGGGGGATCGCCACAGGGGGAACAGGAGCAATGCGAGTGGCTGCCGGAGACCGAGCTCGGCGTGCACGGAGCCGGCACGAGGCCTAGCCCCAGCGACTCCTTAACGGCCGTTTCGTCGTCGGTCTGGCACCGCCCATGCATCGATGCCACGGTCATCAGCACGATCATGGCGATGCCGGCTACCGCTCGGGATATCTCAGATGCTCGCTTCATGTCCATCACAGTGCATTAGTATAGCAGGCCTGCACTCCTGTCACCATCTCTTCTGTTCCCGCATGCTCCTGCATGGTTGTACGACCGTAAATTGCTGGTGTACTGATTATCATATAGCTCGCCGCTATGTACGCCCTTCAGGTTAACCCGTACAGGGGCAATCTGATCGGGGGCAGAACCGGCTGGATTCGCACGGGTGACCCGTCTGGCAGAGCGGCATTCTTTTATTTTATACATCGATATTGACGCATTAGTATGCGCACCTATAGTATTAGCACCAGCACTAATCAGGTGGACATATGAGGCCGTTGACACCGAGGCAGCAAGCCATCTTGAGCTTTGTGTCAGACTTCGGGCAACATCGCGGGTATGCCCCCAGCCTGCGGGAGATCGGCGAGGCGGTGGGGCTGACCAACGTCAGCGCGGTCCGAGGGCACGTGGCCGCCCTGGAAAGAAAGGGATACCTCACCAAGCTGCCGGATCAGCCGCGATCCATCACCGTCCTGGGCCGCCCCTCTCTTATCAGCCGCATCAAACGCAAACTCCACGAATTCGCAAAGACGGACGAGGGCGTCCTGCATCGTGTTCAGTATGGCCTGGTCCTGGCGACGCAAGGCCTGCGGCCTGTGCTCCAGCGCGAGGCCCGAAAGGATCTGGAGAAAGCCTTGGGGAACTTGGCCGCCGAGCACGGCTGGAAGCTGATCGAGAAGAGAATCCAGCCCGACCACCTGGTCCTGGTGGTGGAGGCCTGGCCGAACCACTCGCCGGAGCTCGCCGCCCGACGGGTGCGCGCCACCACGGAACATGCCCTCAGAAGGCGTCTCGCCCAGATTGCTCCCCCCTTGTGGGCCAAGGGATATGCGATCACCACCAACCTGGGGGAGATGGACGAAATCGTGCGGCAATTCCTCGCCGCCAGCGGCCAGCAACAAGGCCATGGAGGAGGCAAATGCGATTCTTTCTGATTGACCGAATCACGCGGTGGGAGGTGGGCCGCTCGGCAGAGGCGATCAAGAACGTCGCCTTGAGCGAGGATTTCTTCGACGACCACTTCCCGCGTCGGCCCGTCATGCCGGGCGTGCTGATGATCGAGGGGATGGCGCAGGTGTCGGGCCTGCTGCTGGAGGCGAGCCTGCTGGACAAATACGCCAGGGATGCCAAGGCGGTGCTGACGCTGCTGGAGCGGACGAAGTTTCGCGAGTTCGTCCGGCCGGGCGACACGCTCACGTACAGGACCGAGGTGACGGCCCTGAACGAAAACGGCGGCAAGGTGGCCGTGCAGGCCCTGCGGGACGGGGAACCGGTGGTCAGTTCCGGCATGGCCTTCGCGTTCATGTACGTGGACGATCCGCAGTTGGCCCAGAAGCGAAAGACGATGATGAAGCTCTGGATGCAGCCGTAAGCGAGAAGGGCGGCATGTACGAAAAGGTGGTCATAACGGGACTGGGGCTGGTGACGCCGCTGGGCGCCACGCCGGCGGCGGTGCTGGAGCGGATCGCGCGGGGCGAGTCGGCCTCGCGGCGGCCGGCGTTCGATACGACGTCGCTGCTGTGCAAGTCCGTCGCCCCGATCGCAGAGTTTCACCCCGAGCAATATGTCGAAGACGGCAAATCCCTGCGGCTCATGAGTCGCGACGCGCAACTGGCCGTGGCGGCGGCGCGCCTGGCGTTAGCCGACGCCGACCTCCAGCCGGGCCAGACGTATCCGTCCCAGGCCATCGCACTTTTCGGCGCCACCGGCCTGACCGGTATGGCGGCCGAGGAGGTCAGTTCGCTGGTCAAGCACTCAGCCGACGCCCAAGGCGGGCTGGACCTGGCCCAATTCGGCCGCGTGGCGCTCAAGCGCGTCCGGCCGGTGCTATCGTTCAAGATCCTGGCCAACATGCCGATCTGCTTCGTCTCGATCTTCGCGAACATTCGCGGCCCCAACGGCATCTATACACCGTGGGAAGGGCAAGGCGTGCAGGCGATCGCCGCCGGGGTGCGGGAAATCCAGGAGGGCCGCGTTGCGTGCGCGCTGGTGGGCGGGAGCGATGTGCGGACGCACGAATTCGCCTTCGTCAGCCTGCAGCAGATCGGGGCGTTCCGCTCGTGGGCACAGCACGGCGAGGGCTCCATTCCCGGCGAGGGCGCCGCCTTCCTCGTGCTGGAGGAGGAACGGCAAGCACGGGCGCGCGGCGCCCGAATATATGCCAGGGTGGCCCGGCATGTGATGCGAACCGCCCCCACGCCCGCAGACCTAGCGGCGACGTTCCGCAACGTGATCGGCGACATCGGGGCAGGCGGCGCAGTGGATCTCGTCCCGGCGGGCGATGGCGACCGTTTCATCGCCCAGGCGGAAACAGAAGCGATCGCGCGGGCATCGCTGCTCGTCGGCCGGCGAGTGCATCCCAAGCGATACCTGGGCAACCTGTTTGCCGCGGCCGCCGCCGTCCAGGTGGCGCTGGCCGCCACGATGGCCCATGGTGCAGGGGCGGGCAAACACGTGCTGGCCCACTGCTTTGGCCACGGCAGCCAGCAAGGCGCTTTGCTGCTGGAGGGCGTATGATCCGGATCGTCGTCACCGGCATTGGCGTGCTGAGCCCCGTGGGCAACGGGCGCGACGGCTTCTGGCGGGGACTCTCTGGCGGGCGCTGCGGCCTGGGGCCCATCACTCACTTCGACGCGTCGGAATTCCCCGTGCGGATCGGTGGGCAGGTGAACGACTTCGATGCGGCGTCTGTGATCCAGGCGTTCGGGCAGGCGGCGCCCTGCCGCGACCGCAAGGTGCTGCTCGGCCTGGAGGCCGCCCGTGACGCTATCGGCGACAGCGGCCTTGCCGAGGCCACCTTGCAGGACGCATCGCTGCACGTGGGCGTCGGGCTGGAGATGCTGTGCCTGGAGGACTTGACGGCATTTGCGCAGGCCGACGACATCGGGCAGGCGATTGCGTCGCAGCTTCCGGCCTTGCTGGCGGGCAAGCTCCTGCAGACGCCGCTGGACACAACGGCGGAAATCCTTGGCGGAAGCTACGGCTTCCTCGGCGGGCGGTTCACGAATTGTGCCGCGTGCGCCGCCGGCGCCCAGGCGGTGGGCGAGGCGCTGCGCCTGCTTCGCCGCGGCGAGGCGACAGTTGCGTTGGCCGGTGCCATCGATAGCATGCTCAACCCGCTGGGCCTGGGCGGGTTTGGCCTGCTCCGCGTGCTCTCGGCCGAGAATGACACGCCGCATCTCGCGTGCCGACCTTTCGATGCCACGCGTAAAGGCACGGTCCTGGGCGAGGGTGCCGCGTTCATGGTCCTCGAGCGTCTCGATGACGCGCTGGCCCGCGGCGTCGCGCCGTATGCGGAGGTACTCGGCTACGGCTGCTCGATGGACGGCTTCCGCGTATCGGACCCCGAGCCCAGCGGCAGGGGCGCGGTGCAGAGCATGACCATGGCCTTGGCTGATGCCAACCTGTCGCCGGAGCAGATCGACTGCGTCAGCGCCCACGGGACGGGCACGGTGAAGAACGACGCCGTCGAGACGGCGGCCATCAAGGAAGTGCTGGGCCCGCGAGCGTACCGCGTGCCGGTGCACGCGGTGAAGTCGATGACCGGCCACATGATTGCCGCCAGCGGCGCGGTCGAGGCGGCTGCGGCAGCACTGACCCTTCGACACCGGCGCGTGCCGCCCACGATCAACCTCCACGCGTGCGATCCCCAGTGCGACCTCGATTATGTTCCGCTCACCGCCCGGCCGTTCGAGGGCCGCACGGTGTTGTCGAACTCATTCGGTTTCGGCGGGCAGAACGCCACGCTGATCTTCGGGAGGTGCTCGTGACGCAGGAAGAGGCATTCTTCGAGGTGCTTCGCTCGCGACGTTCGGTGCGGGCGTTCACGGATCGCCGGCCCGAACAGGCCATGCTCGACAAGCTGATCGAGGCGGCCCGGTGGGCGCCGTCGAACCACAACCGCCAGGGGTGGAAGTTCCTGGTGTTTCGCGATGCGGCCCAGATTCGCCAGCTGGCCCAGCAGGTGCGCCACGGCCTGGGCGAGAGCCTCGCGGGAACACAGGGCCTGCTGGCTGCTCAAGGGCAGGAGCTTCTGCATTTCGCGACGGTGTTCGAGGCCGCCCCCGTGGTGGTCCTGGCCATGAGCAAGAAGAGCCCCGCGATCGGCAAGTCCCTGGTCGGCGCCGACCCGCGACGCGCCAGCAGCGAGGCGATCAGCACCGCGATGGCCGTGCAGAACATGCTGCTGGCAGCCCACGTGCTTGGGCTCGGCGCGTGCGTCATGACCGCCCCGCTGCTGGCAGGTGAAGTCTGGCAGTCGCTGGACCTGCCGGCCGGGTTTGAGCCCACGTGCCTTGTAGCCGTGGGCTACGCGACCGAGACAACACCGCCGCCCCGAAGGAAGTCCGTTGAGCACATTGTGGAATACAGGTGAATCCATGACTGAGACCGAGGTATTTGACAAGCTCTTGCCGCTGATCCGCGAGGTCACGGGTGCCAAGGCCCACCAGGTGGCGATGACGAGCAACCTGATGGCGGACCTGGGGGCCGAGTCCATCGACCTGCTCGACCTGAGCTTCCTGATCGAGGAGAGCTTCGGCATCACGATCGAGGCCGACGAGTTTGAACGCCAGGCGAGCGGGCAGGTGCCCAGCGGCGAGTATGAGCGCGACGGCTGCCTGACCTCGCTGGCCGTGGCGGAGCTGCGCAAGGCCCTGCCCGAGGTGCCGCCGGAGACACTGCGGCCGGGAATGAAGAAGATCGAGGTGCCGTCGGTCCTCAACGTGGCGGTGTTCGTGCATCTCATCCAGCGCAAGCTTGCGGCCAAGCCGCAGGAGGCCGTCGATGCTTGAGGGGAAGGTTGCCTTTGTGACCGGCGGCAGCGGGGCCGTGGGCTCAGCCATCGTGCGCGTGCTGGTCCGCGAGCATTGCCGCGTCGCATTCTCGTACCATTCGCATGCCGACCGGGCCCAGGCGCTCCAGCAGCAGTGCCTCGACGCCGGCGGGACGGTTCGCGCCTATCCGCTGGACGTGCTGGACGCCACGGCCTGCCAGGCCCTGGCCCAGACGATCGAGCAGGACATGGGCCGCGTCGACGTGCTGGTCAACAACGCCGGCGCCACGCAGGTCATGCCCTTCGCCATGATCGAGGAGAAGGACTGGGACCTGGTGATGGACGTGAACGTCAAAGGCATGTTCCTGGCCACCAAGGCATTCGCGCGCGGCATGATCCGCCGCAAGAGCGGCAACATCGTCAATCTGGGGTCGCTGGCGGGCATGCGCGTGCTGGAGGTTCCGGTTCATTACGCCACCGCCAAGAGCGCCGTGATGGGCTTCACGCTTTCGCTTGCCCGCGAGCTGGGGCGGTACAACATCCGCGTCAACGCCGTCGTGCCGGGCATGCTCAGCGGCGGAGTCAGCGAGAACGTGCCGCCCCGCCAGCGGGAAAAGTACAACGACTTCTGCTGCCTGTCTCGCGCGGGCGAGCCGGCCGAGGTCGCCGAACTGGTGGCGTTCCTGGCCAGCGGCCGCAGCAGCTACATCAACGCGCAGTCGATCTTCGTCGACGGGGGCATCTGATGAAGTTCCGCATGGTGGACAGGATCCTCGATTGGCAGATGCAGCGGAGCATCGCGGGCATCAAGGCCCTGTCGCTCGAGGAATACTGCCTGCGCAGCCGGATGGGCCGCGAGGCTTCGCTGCCCGAAAGCCTGTTGATGGAGGCCCTGTTCCAACTGGGCAATTGGCTGATCGTCCTGTCGTCGGACTTCACGCAGATGGGCCTGCTGGTCCGATTCGAAGAGGTTCGTTTTCACGAGCCGCTGGGGCCCGGGCAAAGCCTTCATATGGATGTCCAGGTCGCGAGTTATCGCAGCGACGGCGTCGTGTTCCACGGGGTAGCCTCCTCCTCGGGGCGAACGATCGCCACGGGCAAGGGGTGCCTCGCCATTCCGGCGGCCCTGGCGGACTTCCACGATCCTGATGACCTGAGGGTCTTGTTCTCGCAGATCCACCGGCCGCTGGCACAGGGGCGGGAGTGACCATGGCGCGACTGACCGAACGTGACTATACGTACTTCACGACCGTGCGGGGCATGTGCCGCACGTGCCGCCAGGTCGTGCCCGCGCGGGTGTTTTTCCGCCAGTGGAAGGTGTGGCAGCAGGCACTTTGCCCCACGTGCGAGAACGCGCCAGCGCTCATCGCCGCGGACCCGAACTGGTACATGTCTTCGGTGCTCAAGGCGATGCCGGACCGTTCGCCGCTGCCGCACAGCCGCCAGCCCTCCCGCGGATGTCCGCATGATTGCGGCCCGTGCGCGTTTCATGCATCGCCCTGCCAACTGCCCGTGCTTTCGGTGACGAACGCATGCGAGTTGCGATGCCCGATCTGCTTCACCTACAACCGCGCCGACCGGCTGCACCACATGCCCATCGACGAGATGCGGCGAACGGTGGACTGGATCATCGAGTCCTCCGGCAGCGTGGACCTGATCAACATCACCGGCGGCGAGCCCACGCTGCACCCGCAGATCCTGGATCTCCTCGACTGCTGCCGCCGCGACGAGATCGGCCGCATCACGATGAACTCCAACGGCCTGCGACTGGCCCAGGACAAGGAACTCTGCCGCCAGCTCGCCCAGCGCGGGGTCAGCGTGATCCTGTCGTTCAATACATTCGACCCCGCAGTCAGCGTTCAGCTTCATGGCCGGGACCTGGTGGCGACGAAGCTCAAGGCGATCGACAACCTCACGGCGGCCGGCGTGCGGATGACGCTGCTGAACGTGATGGTGCGCGGCGTGAACGAATCCGCCATCGCCCCCCTGTGGTCGCTGATGCGACAGAACGATGCCATCGGGAGCCTGACCGTGCAGACCATGACCTACACAGGCCAGGGCGGAGGGCGCTTTCCCCGCGCCGACCACATTCCCGTGGACGAGGCCGCCCGCATCGTCTGTGAGCAGACGAATGGCGAACTGGCATTCGATGATTTCCTCACCCGCCCCTCGGCGCATCCGCTGTGCTATCTGCTGTGCTATGCCCTCAAGACGCCGTCGGGCATGCTGCCGCTGGCGAGGCTGGGACCGCGCGAGCGGCTGACGGAGTTGCTGGGCGATTCCTACCTGCTGCGGCCGCAGGGCGGGCAGGAATTCTTCACCGACGCGATCAACGACCTGTATGCCAAGGGAAGCACCGAGCACCTGCAGGTTCTGCGCAGCGTGTTGGAGAAACTGTACCCCGCGGACCGCACGCTGGGCGTGTTCGAGCGGCACCGGGCGGCCGAGTCGTGCGTCCGGACGGTGTACGTTCATTCGCACATGGATGAAGGCACCTTCGATTGTTCCCGCGCCATGATGTGCCCCGATCAGGTTCCCTGCCAGCCGGGACGACTGGTGCCGGCGTGCACCTACAACCTCTTCTACCGCATGCAGGACGAGCGATTCTATGTTGAGTGAACAGGACCAGCAGCAACTCAGAACAGAGCGGCAGGCCTATGCCGACTGGTGGGCCGGCGACAGGGCCCGCCCGTTCGTTCTGCATCGCCACGAGAACTACGGCGTGTGCAAGATCCTGTTCCCCACGGTCTGGATCGACCTGACGTTCAACCTGCGATTCGCGATCATGTACTTGGTCAGCCGCCTGCCGTGGTCGCACGCGAAGGTTTGGCTGTACCGGCGGATGGGCGTGCGGATCGGCAAGGGCGTCTACATCGCCCCGGGCGTGTTCATCGACGCGTTCTACCCGCAACTCATCGAACTGCAGGACGGCTGCTTCCTGGGCATCGGCTGCCGGCTGCTGACGCACGAATACACCGCCGGGTTTTTTCGCCTGGGTCGCGTGCAGATCGGCAAGGGCTCCGTGGTTGGGGCGTGGTCGATCGTGCGATGCGGCGTGACGGTCGGCGAGGGCGTCACCACCGGCCTGGGCAGCGTCGTCGTGAGCGACGTGGCCGACCATGCGACCGTGGGCGGCGTGCCGGCCAGGCCCCTTGGGCCCAAGGAGGGCAAGGCCTGATGGGCTTTGTGGTGAACTACGTCCGGAACCTCTCGGCGATCGCGATGGGCCGTCCGCCAACGCGGCCGCTGCTGTTCTCCTACTATGTCACGCACCGCTGCCCTCTGGCTTGCCGGCACTGCAGCGACGGCCGCGGCAGGCCGTTCAAGGAAGATGCTGTCGCGGAATTGACTACGGCGGAGGCGAAGGCCCTCATCCGCATATTGCGGCGCGATGGCGATACGCTGGACTTCACCGGCGGCGAGCCGCTGCTCCGCGCGGACCTGGAGGATCTGCTGACCTGTGCCCGTGGCGTCGGCTTCCGCACGGTGCTGAACACCAAGGGCCCGCACCTACCCCAAAGGCCCCAGCTCATGCGGCTTTCGGACGTGCTTGTGCTCAGCATCGATTCTCTGGACCCCGACCGCCTGGCCGCCCTCATCGGCGGCGATGCTGCCGCCGCGGCGGATACTCTCGCCTCGCTTGCCTGGGTCATCGAAAACCGATCGCACTATTCCGCGCAGATCGCGCTGTCGGCCGTGGCCATGCCGGACAACCTGTCGGATGTCCGCGACGTGCTTCGCCTGGCGGTGCGACACAAGCTGGGGTTTCAACTGTCGCCGCAAATCGTCGGCACGGCAGTGCATCCGGCCCTGCGGGACAACGAGGAGTTTCGATCGCTCGTCGATGAGGCGATTGCCGCCAAGGTGGCCGGGGCCGCGGTGCTCGGCATCGGCCGGTACCTGCGGGGCATCCGCGACGGGAGCGACTACGCGTGCCATCCGCTGTTGATGCCCACTATCCGCCCCGACGGCACGGTCAACCTGCCCTGCCTGGAGCGGCCGCAGGAGCAGTTGGCTATCCCGCCGGCCGGGCGGTATCGAGATCTGCTCACGCCCGAACGAATCGAGCGGACGATGATGCCGGGTTGCCGCGGCCAGTGCCGCATCTTCTGTCACATGGCCCTGTCGCTCCTTCAGCGTCATCCGCTGGCGGCCCTGGGCGAACTGAAAGACTGGAGACGATCATGCTGACGGCTGTGCGAAAGGAAGTGCATTACCAGTATCGCTGCCTGCGGCTGGCGCGAAACCTCCTGCTCAAGCGGATGCTGCACTGCAATCTCCAGGTCACGTATCGCTGCAACTTCCAGTGCCAGATCTGCGACTTCTGGAAGCCGGACTACCAGAACACCGACGAGCTCTCGCTGGACGATTTCCGCGTCATCGGCACGAGGCTCAACCGCCTGGGCACGTTGATCATTTCGCTGGCCGGGGGCGAGCCGCTGATCCGTGACGACCTGCCCGAGATCATCACAATCCTCAACCAGGCGAACCACTTCCCCATCCTCATCACCAACGGCTGGTTCGTCGACGAGGCCAAGGCCAAGGACCTGCTCAAGGCCGGGCTGCAGGAGATCTCGGTGTCCGTCGACTATGTCGACCCCGCCCGCCACGATGCCCAGCGCGGCCGCGTGGGCGCGTGGGACCGCGCCGTGCGCGCACTGGAACTTCTGCACAAGAACCGGCCCGACAAGCGAAACCGGGTTCACATGATCAGCGTGCTGATGGACGATAACCTCCAGGATGTCGAACCGCTGATTCAACTGGCCCGCCAGATCGGCGTGACCTACATGGTCAACCTGTACTCCTGGAACCGCGGCACCAAGAGCCCGCGCCTGCCCAGTGACCGCGTGACGGAGCACCTGCTGGGGCTCAAACGGAAGTATCCCGAGTTCATCACCCTCACGAGCTACATCGAACAGTTCGACCGGGCGATCGCCGTCGGCGGGATCGGCGACTGCCAGACCGGCCGCCTGTTGATGAACATCGACAACCACGGCAACGTCGCCCGTTGCACCGAAACGCTGGATGAGCCCGTGGGCAACATCCTGTCCGACGACGTGACGGGCCTGCGCGACCGCCTGCTGGGTGTGCAGCGCGCACGGCCCTGCGCCCAGTGCTGGACCAGCTGCCGCGGGTTTGCCGAATGCATGCACAAGCCGCCTCGCTGGAGGCAGTTCCGCGAGTTCTTCACCTCCGTGAGGCCGCGAACATGAACACGCTGGGCATGACACAATCCGTGTGCGGCGTCTGTCGGCAGATCGTCCCGGCCAAGGTGGTGACCGACGACGGCAAGGTTTACTTCGACAAGTTCTGCCCCGATCATGGCCGCCAGCGAACGTACGTCTATGCCGACGTGCAGCAGTACCTGCGGGCGCAGCGGTTCGTGAAGCCCGCGTGGACCCCCCTGAAATTCGCCGGCGATGCCAAGGCTCCCTGCCCCGATGGCTGCGGCATGTGCACGCGCCACGAGCAGCATCTATGCATGCCCATCGTCGAAGTGACGGGGCGATGCGACCTGGCCTGCCCCATCTGCATCGCGCAGGCCGGCGGCGATTGGGATATGCCTGTCGAGGTTTTCCGCCGTGTGCTCGACGGCCTGCTGCGGGCCGAACGACAGGTGGACATCCTCGCACTGTCCGGCGGGGAACCGCTGATGCACCCGCACCTGCTGAGACTGGTGGACGAGGCGGCCAAGCGGCCGGAGATTGTCCGCACGAGCATCTCGACCAACGGGCTGGCGCTGCTGCGCGACCGCGAATTGCTGCCGGCGCTGGCGGAACGAAACGTCGTGATCTCGCTTCAGTTCGACGGGTTCGATGACGCCGCCTGCCAAACGCTGCGAGGCCGGCCGATGCTGGACGACAAGCGGCGGGTACTCGATCTGCTCGCCTCGGCTGGCGTTGCCACCTCGCTCACGATGACGCTTGCGGGCGGCGTGAACGAGCAAGAACTCTCGCCCACGTTGGATTACTTCTTCTCACAGCCGCACGTGGTGAGCTTGATGATCCAGCCGCTTGCCTTCGCCGGCCGGGGCGCCGCCATGACCGGCCGCGCGAGCCGCCTGACGATTCCCGACGTGATCCGCCTTCTGGCCGCGACGGGCAAGGTGGCGGCGGAAGACTTTGCGCCGCTGCCGTGCAGCCATCCGCTGTGCTTCTCGCTGGCATATTTCCTGATGCTCGATGGCGGCGGCCGGGCGGCGGTCAACCGCCTCGTGCAGGCCGATGGGCTGATGGATACACTCAGTAACCGCACGGTGTTTGGCCTGGATGAACAGGAGCACGACCGCCTCAAGGACATGGTGTACGATCTGTGGAGCGGCCCCGTGGGAGCCGCCCCCGACGGACAGGCCGTGTTGGCGACCCTTCGCAATGTCCTGGCCGAGATGAACTGTGCGTGCTTCGACGCCCGCAAGACCTTCGCCACGGCCGAACGAAGGATCAAGTCGGTCTTCATCCACGCATTCCAGGACGCCGATACGTTTGATCTCGCCCGCCTCCGCCGGTGCTGCAACGCCTACCCGCAGGCCGACGGCAGGCTCGCGCCCGCCTGCCGCCACAACGTGATGGGGGGAAGGCGATGAACGACTTCATCAACAGGCACAAGCACCTCCTGATTAACCTGGGCGCATTCCTGTCCATCGGCGCGTGGATCGCATGGTACACGTGGTGCCGCTGGCGAGATGGCGAACTGCTGAACTTCGTCCAGATCGCGTTTCTCATCCACAACGTGATCTGGCTGGTGATCTTCCTCGTGCGTCGCCCCCACGTCGCCGTCGACACGAATCTCTTTCACCAAGCCGTGGCGCTGGCGGCGTTCTATTCGGGCCTGGCCTTTGGCGGCAGACCCACCGAGGACCCGATCCTGCGGACGTGCTCGCAGGCGGTGATCGGCCTGGCCGTGGTGCTGGGCACGGGGGCGCTGCTGAACCTCGGCAGGAGCTTCGGCATCTTGATCGCAGCCCGGAAGATCACGACCGACTGGATGTACTCGATCGTGCGCCACCCGATGTACCTGACGGACATCCTCTGGAAGGTGGGCATGCTGCTGTTCCTGCCGTACCTGTGGAATGCGGCGATGCTGGCCTTCGCCACCGCCTGCTATGTCTACCGGGCGGTGCTCGAAGAACGGTTCCTCTGCCGCTTTCCCGAATACCGAGAATACATGACGAAGGTCCGATACCGTTTCATCCCAGGTGTCTTCTAGGAGCCGCACATGATCCGCTGGCCACGACGAACGTACCTGGACCATAACGCGACGACGCCCGTGGCGCCGCAGGTCCGCCGCGCGATGGCGGCGTGTCTCAGGAAGGTTCACGGCAACCCCTCCTCGCTCCACATTGCCGGCCGTACGGCACGGGGCGCGGTCGAGCAGGCCCGCCGCGCCGTAGCGGCTGTGCTGGGCTGCGAGGCGCATGACGTCTACTTGACCTCCGGCGGCACGGAGGCCAACAACGCTGTGATCAAGGGAGTGCTGGCGGCGTCCACACTTCATTCGCCTCAAGCGGTCGGCGGCGGGCACGTCATCACCACGCGGATCGAACACGATTCGGTGTTGGGCGCCTGCGAGCAGGCCCAGAAACAGGGCGCCCGCGTGACATACGTGCCCGCCGGCGCCGACGGCCGCATGAGGCCCCAGGACATCGCCTCGGCCATCGGGCCCGACACGGTCCTGATCTCCGTCATGCACGCCAACAACGAGACGGGGGTCATCCAGCCGGTGAAGGAGATCGCCGAGATCGCCCGCCGTTCCCACGTGCCGATGCACACCGACGCCGTGCAGACGTTCGGCAAACTGCCGACAAACGTCGACGATCTGGGATGCGAGTTCCTCACGCTGACTGCCCACAAGATCAACGGCCCCAAGGGCGCCGGTGCCTTGTACTGGCGCGGCGGGGCCAAGTGGCTGCCCCTGATCGCCGGCGGAGACCAGGAGCGACGGATGCGCACGGGCACCGAGGCGGTGCATCAGATCGTCGGCCTCGGCGTCGCGGCGACCTTGGCGTCTGAGCGAATGGATACGCAGCGGCAGCGGCTGCGAGGGTTGCGGCAGATGATGATCGACGGCATGCGCCGCCTGTGCCCGCAGGTCCGCATCAACGAGGCCCCCGAGCCGTGGCAGTTGCCTGGCTCGGTCAATGCCACGTTTCCCGGGGCCAGCGGGCTGAGCATCCTGGCCGGGCTCGATTGTCACCAGGTCGCCGTGTCCATCGGTTCGGCTTGCACGGCCGACCGCATCGAGCCCTCGCACGTGCTGCTGGGCATGGGGCTATCGGCCGAGGATGCCCTGTCTTCGATCCGCATCAGCATGGGCACGACGACGGTGGCCGCCGACGTGAAATACTTCCTCTGGGCGCTCCAGCGAGTGCTCCGCGGCGACCCCGAGGGTCTCGCCTGGATGCCGCCGGAGCACCTCACGCGGGATCGCATTGCCGCCGCCTTCATCGTCGATCTGCGGTTGTCGTATGAGCGAATCCTCTCACCAGGCATCCCGTCGGCGAAGGTCTGGTCGCACATCGGCCTGGAGAAGCACTTCAGGGAGATCCCCCGCGACCGCGAGGTCATCTTCATGTGCACCACCGGGATCTTCTCGTTCGAGGCGGGGTATCGGCTCGCGATGGCTGGTCATCGGAAAGTGCGCGTGATCTACGGCGGCTACGAGGCATGGAAGGGTTTGTGCCCGCAGGTCGTGGCCCAACTCCGAACCGACGCATACCATCATGGTTGACTTGACCGCCATCGGCGGTACCATGCGGGCGACGGGTTCTCCAATCGGCATCTTCACGCGTCCGCTCTGGCCAATGTGGGAGGCTTCGGCATGAAACGTCTGTGTGAGTTCTACATCCGGCATGCGGGATGGATCGGCGCGATGTTCTGTGCAGTCCCCGTGATGGTGTGGTTTGCCGCCATGCTTCTCCTCATTCCGTTCCGCGAGGTGTACCTGCTTCGCCTCGGCCTGTGTCTTGTCGTTGGCGCTCCAATCGGGGCGTACATGAATCGCTATGGCGTCAACGCGTGGCTGTGCAAACATCGCAGCCCCCAGGGCCCGGGCACGCTGGTCGACGGCATGCTTATCGGGGCGGGAATCGGAGTTGGCTCGGCACTGCTTCCCGTGCTGACGGCGCTCATCAAGTCGAACCATCTCGAAGAGGCGAAGACTTTCATCATCGCCAGCTATCTTTCGGTCGCGATGCTGGGCGCCGTGGTCGGCATGGTCCTGGCCGCAATCGGGCGAAAGTACATTGACCGAATCCCCGCCTGATCAGGCTCGGCCCTGCGGTGGGAGGGGCTTCTCCGATATCCCTTGTCCCTTCTCATGGAGAGCTTCGCGGCGGCACGGGGATCGCCATACGGTTGTCGCGTGTCGGATGCTAAATGAGCAACGGACATGGCTGGTATGCTGGAGTGAAACCGAGGAAGTAATGGTTGATGATAGACCCTCACCGATTGAAGGCGGCTCTGGCAAAGAGAGCATACTCCGCCAGTGGTTGTCTTTGTCACGGACGCTCGGGCTGGGCGAGAAGTCCCAGGAGGTTGGGCGAGAGTTGATCAAATGCTACGAACAACCTCATCGCTGCTACCACAATCTCCAGCATCTCGACGAGTGCCTGGAGCAGGCCAGGGCCCACAGTGACTTGGCCTTAGACCTGCCGGCCGTGGAAGTGGCGATCTTCTTCCATGATGCGGTGTACGTGATCGGCGATGCCGACAACGAACAGCGCAGCGCGGATATGGCTCGAAAGACGCTGATGGACTTGGGGCTCAGAACAGCTACGGTGGCGCAGATAGCGAAGATGGTCTTGGCGACAACACACAAATTCGAGCCGCCCTTAGGCGATGCCAGGTTGGTCTGCGACTGCGATCTGGCCATCCTTGCGTCCCCGCGGCCTCGATATGACGAATACGCTCGGCAAATCGAAGCCGAAGCGGGATTGCCGCCGGTGGAGTTTCGCCCGCGTCGCGCACAGTTCCTCCGAGTCATGCTCGAGAAACCGACGATATTCTGGACCCCACAGTGTCGAGCAGAGCTCGAAGGCCAGGCAAGGGCGAACATGCAGAACGAAGTTCAGGTGTTGCTCCATGGATGACATGCGCCGTGCATGTGCTGCCGCCGGCGGAGGTGATGGGATTGGGCTAGATCCTATGGGCGGAAAGGCATGAGGGACTACCCTGGCCGGACCGAAAGAGGGGTTGGAGATGATGCATGGTGTTGCCGAACGCCGGGCGATCTGCTATGTCTCGCCAAGGCCAAAGACGCAACACTGGAACCTCACCATAGGAACAGGTGACGTGACGATGAATGAGACGACGGGCAGTAAGTCCTTTCCCGCCGTGCGGCTGGAACGGACCGGCGGAGCGATGGCCCTGACCATCAACGGCGAGCGGCATTTGCCGTTGATCTTCGCCTTTGCACGAACGCATTACGTGGCACGCGGCACGCCCGGCTACGACTATGCCAATGACGTTGTCTACGAGCAGATCGGGCGCGTCTACTCGGCCGGCATCCGCATCTTTCAGCCGTGCATGCCGGAGATCGGCTACGGGCCGAACGGGGAATTCGACTTCAGCCATTTTGACACCGTGATGCGGCGATTGATCGAGGTAGGTCCCGAAGGGTGGTTCATTCTTCGCGTCATCATCCCCCCGCCGCCGCTGCCGAAGGACGAGCAGATCCAAGTCTCGCGCCGGCCCGGCGACACCTCCGACGCCAAGGCTTGCCAAGTATTTGACCAGATCTCGCTGTTCTCCGAGACCTACCGCGACTATGCACCCGCGGCCATGGCGAGGATACTCGAACACCTCGCGGCACAGCCGTATGCCGCTCGCATCATCGGCACGGTGATCTGCGGCGCCGGCTTCGAGTGGAACTGGGGCAACCCGGGAGGCGCCTGGGGACTGATGATGGACATCTGTCCGGCCGTGACCCGCGAGTTCGGCCGGTTCCTGCAGAAGACGTACGGCACCGTCGAGAACCTGCGCGCGGCTTGGGGCAGTCCAACCGCTGAGTTCACCAACCCGCCCTTGCCGGGGATCGAAGAGCGGACGGTCAGCGATGTCGGCGGCTTCCGCGACCCGTCGCAACCTGGCTCTCGCTGGATCCAGGATTTCCTCGACTGCTACAACGACCACCCCACGGGGATGCTCCTATCCATTTTCGATCGCATGGCAAAGGATGGACCGCCCCTTTTCCACGGCATCTTCCACCTGGCCACGATGAACACCGCCTTCAGCGGCGTGCAGACGATGCCCGGCAAGTTCCTGTCCGTGCTAGAACACTCAGCCCTGGGATTCGTCGTCTGCTGCCTGACGTATTGTGATCGCAAGGCAGGCGGAGTCTCGGTCTACATGAACACGGCCGGCAGATCCCTGGAACTGCATGGCAAGCTCAATATCGGCGAGGCCGACATCCGCCCCTCGACGGCCAATGACGGGTGGGACGAGGCCTCCATCGACGACGCGATTGGCTCCATGCGGCGCGAGTTCGCCGCGATGCTTCTCTGTCAGCGGCAAGGGATCTGGTACTTCGACATGCCCGGCGGCTGGTTCGACCGCCCGGAACTGCTCGCGGAGCTTTCCCGCCAGATGCGGGTTGGGCAGGCCATGCTGGACGTGCCCCACACGAGCGTCGCCGAGACCCTCGTCGTGCTGGAGAACCGCTCATGGAAGTATTTCGGGCTGGCCGACCATCGGCTTGCACCTAAGACCGTCTGGAGCGGTCCCAATCAGCAACTTCTGAGCGACATGACGCAGGACAACATCGAGAAGCTCATGCGCCTGGGCGCGCCCAACGATGCGATCGTGGCCGAGGACTTCCTGCGCCCGGACGTGGGCGACTACAAACTGATGATCTTCCCCTTCTCGTTCCTCTGCGAGCCCACGACTCGGGCGGCCATCCATCGCCGTGTCGAGGCCGGCGCTACGGCACTGTTCCTCTACGCCGCGGGCATGGTCGATGGCGAGACGGCTTCGCTCGACAACATGGAGCAATTGCTAGGGATGAAGGTGCGGGTTGACGGCCCCGGCGTGCTGGCTGCGATGATTGACGACGCGGCGGCCGACGAGCACGGGATCGAGCCCGAGGCACGCCAGATCGGTAACCTCAAGACCGAGCACTTCCGCTACGTCATCAACGATCCCCACGCCACCCCGCTGGCCCGCTACGCCGATGGCGCCGTGGCGGCAGCTATGGTCACACGCGGCAAGGGCAGGATCATCCTCTCCGCCGTGCCGGCGGCTTCGCCCGCGCTGTACAAGCTGGCCGCCCGCCTCGCAGGCGTGCACCTCTACTCTGAAACCGACGATGCCCTCTATGCCAGCGGCGAGTTCCTGATGATCCACACCCGCCAGGCCGGGACGAAGCGCCTGCATTTTCCGCGGGTGGCGCCGCAGGTGACGGAGATCTTTACCGGCGAAGTGCTGGCGACAAATGTGGACGAAGTGATCTTGGATGTGCCCGCCAAGAAGACCTTGGTTCTCCACTTGAGAAGCAAGTGAGGCCTCGCGATGACCGGACAACCGAGGCGATACCCCCGGGATCCGAAGCAGGATTCCCCACCCCTCCAAGGAGGCCACAACACCATGAGCAACCTGTTGTTCCAGACTGGTTTTGAAGCCCATACCTGCGGCCTGCCCACTGACGCGCATGAGGTTTTCACCGGCGTGGATCACTCGGTCGCGCCGCCGAATGACTGGGCGGTCTTCCATCAGCGCCTGCCGCATCCCTGGTCGCGGCCCGGCGAGTTGGCGACTCCCGGGGGTGAGCCGCAGCTGGGGTTCTTCGATATTGCGTACTTGGGCGGCACGGTCGCAGATCGCTTCGCCCGGATTATCGACGACCCCACGTCGAGCGGGAATCACGTGTTGCAGTTCAGCATCTCTCGCGCCAACGAAAACTACCCCGGCGGTTCGAAAGCGCGAGTACAGGCCGACATCTACCAGAACAGGAATCTGGCAGCGATGAGCTGTCGTCTGAGGATGTACCTGCACCCGGATCTGGCGGTCTTGCGAGATTGGGAAGTCGGCTTCCGATGGCTGACCTTGCAGGAATTCTGGTTCGACCCAGGCTGGGAGGGCGGGAAGCTGTCCTTCCGCATCACGCTGGGCCTGCACCGTGAGCCCGGCGCCGGCACGAAGGATCTGCATTTCAGCGTTCACGGCCAGCCAATCGCCAGAGACGGAACACCCGTTTTTCCCGAATACCCCGGGTGGGACCTGCCCACGTGGGAGAGTGTACACCGCGATTTCCCTGTGCCCATCGGCGTCTGGCTGGAATGCGAGACCGGCTATCGCATGGGCGATGCCCAGACAGGCCGCTTCACCTTCCGGGTCCGACCCGCCGGTGGCGATGTGGTGAGCATTTTCAACGTAACCAACTGGACCTACAACCCACGGTCGCCCCAGCCCCAGCCGCTATATGGCTGGAACCCGATGAAGCTCTATACCTCGGCGGCGCTGGTCGACTATGTTCGCAGCCGCGGCGGCGTGACGCAGATCTACTGGGATGACCTCGCGGTGTTCGCATAGACAAGATCAGACGAGGAAGGAAACGACCGGCTAAGGAACACGATGGAACGTAGCTTGGGCAAACCAGAGGCAGCCGTGCCGAATGGTGCTTGACGCGACTCTCACGAACTGGCCCAATAGAGTACTTCCCGCTGTTCTATCGTCCGCAAAGATAAGGAAACCGCATGGGAACTGGAACACGATGGCCCTCGGAATTGGGAGTCAGCAAAGACCCGGTCAGCGGCGCCACGGTACGACAACTGACCAACTACCGCGCCCACAGCAATCACTCCTACTTCACATATCCCTGCTGGTATGACCAGGGACGCAAGCTTGTGATCGCCTCGGATCGCGGGAACCGCATCAACTTGTATGGCGTGGATCTGGTCTCGGGCGAGATGACGCAACTCACCGATTGGGACCCGGCGAAGGTGGTGAACCGTCACAGCCTCAGCAAGAATCCGGTTCGCGAAGAGATCTACTTCCTCTATGACAACACGATCACGGCGCTGGACCTCGCAACGCTCAAGTCACGGCCGCTGCTCAAGTGCCCGGATGGTTACACCGGAAACCTGGCGGATGCGACGGCCGACGGCAAGCATGTCTGCACAGGGTTCAGCGAGGATCTGTCCAGCCGTTTCCAGGTCGATCTGCTCAACGGGTACATCGGCTTCAACGAGATATGGGCAGCGAAGCCACACTCGACGGTCTGGAAGATTCCGGTGGACGGCGGTGAGTCGCAGCTTATCCATGAGGAGCGTTACTGGCTGGGCCATTTCAACGCGTCACCCAGATTGCCGAACATCGTCACGTTCTGTCACGAAGGCCCGTGGCACAAGGTAGACAACCGCATCTGGGGGCTCGACATCAATACCGGCAAGGCATGGAAGATCCGTCCCAAGCTGCCTGGCGAATACGTCGGACACGAGTGCTGGATGCCCGACGGCGAGCACATCGGCTATCACGGGGGCAATGCCAAAGGCGGGATCTTCGGCATGATCCGCTACGACAACACGGATCACGTCGAGTCCAGTTTCAATGGCCATTGCTGGCATTTTCACAGCCACAGACTCGATCTGATCATCGGCGATGGGAACGCGCAGGAGCCCTACCTGCTGGCTTGGCGAATGAAGGATGGCGTACTCCAGGGGCCCAAGGTGCTGGCGTGGCATCGCGGCTCATTCCACACCCAAACCCTTCACGTTCACCCCTGCGTTCACGCCGATGGCACGAAGGTGCTCTACGCCGCCGATGCACAGGGATATGGCCAGGTCTTCATCGTCGACGTGCCCCAATGGGATGCCATGCCCGACCGCGCCACGGTGACGAAGAACAAGGAAGTGTGACCGGGAGAGCGGCTGATGAACGCGCAGCGATCCACGCCGATGGAGTGGAATGTCCGGACCGGCCGTGAGGCCCGCGCCTGGCGAGTTGGTGCAGACGCTCGAACGGCCGGGGCGTCATATTCCAGGCGCGCCCGACGGCCTGAAAGCGAAGAAGGGAAGGGCGTATGACTACTCCCCGTGAGAACCTGTTGAAAATCTTCCGTCACGAGACGCCGGAGTGGATTCCGGTCGCCGGGCACTGCGATCCCTATAACCAACCCAGCCGCGAAGGCATGGACCCCGCCCTGGTCGCCGCGCTGGGCGAGGTGCATTGGGGCGACACAGCCACGGTAACCTTCTCGCGGTATTTCGGCCTGGACATCATGGACTGGTACGGGCTGCCGTATCGCATCACGCGGCGAAATGTCACGGTCGAGAGTCGCGCCGAGGGTGACGTCACCACCCACGTCTGGCACACCCCCAAGGGCGATCTGCGCGAGGTCATCCAGGTCTGCCGCGACAGCAGCGGCGCGGTCTCCAGCAATTGGACCGAGCACCTGGTGAAAGGGCCTGCAGACCTGCCGCCCTTGGCATCGATCTTCGAGGACGAGGTCATCGAGGCCAATCCCGACGCGATCGCCAGGACCCACGATCGCCGTAAACTCATCGGCGAAGATGGCCTGATCCTGGGATCGATGGATGGCACACCGCTGGGCATGATGTTCCGCATCTATTCGGGCGTGGCGGCCCTGGCGTATCTCTGGGCCGACGCGCCCAATGCCCTGCGCGACTGCTTCGCCGTGATGGAGGCGAACTACCTGCAGCGCCTTAAGGTCGGGGTGCAGTCCGACATCGATGTGGTGGTCAGTGTGGACGACACCTCCACGACGGCGATCTCGCCGGCGATGTTCGAGGAATGCAATCTGGCTCTGACCGACGCCCGCGTCGATGCGTCGCATGCCGCCGGCAAGATCTACTTCCACCACTCCTGCGGCCTGATCCGCGACCTGCTGCCGCTGTACCGCCGCACGAAGATGGACGCGGTGCATGCCTTCACGACTCCCCCCCTCGGTAATGTCACGGTGGCCCAGGGGCGCAAGGCACTGGGCGGCCGCATCACGATCATGGCCGGGGTCGGTCAACTGGCCGGCCCGATGGACGATCGCGCCGCAGTGCGGGCAGGCATCCATCAGATGATCCGGGAAGCAGCGCCATGGGACCACTTCATCCTGGGCCTGGCGGGCTACCCGAACCGAACCGTAGAGCAGACGAAGTTCGTCGTCGATTGCTGCCGTGAACTGTGCGGCAATGGCTGATACCCCACAATCCGATCTGCCTTCGCCCGGGGCGGAACACAGAACACCAGGAGCGGAGCCGGCGGGAGATGCGCCTGAAACGGGAACCACGGTGCACTGCGAATCGATCCACCAGTGCCTGGTGATTGGATAGCGGAACGGTTCGTGTCCCCGTGCGGCGGGGGACGGCCGACCCCGTGTGATCCTTCCGGCCCCGCGTGACCTCAGTGACATACGCAGCCACCGTCGCAATATCGTGGCGACAGCGGGCTCTCGCTCGGCGAGCATGCCCTGCTCGGCAGCAACCTCCACGCGGCATGCACGTGCCGCTGGTGTCTGGCGGCCCTGGCATCCCCCGAAGACGGCTCCCGAACTTCGCGTATCTCTACGACATCTACCCGACTGCCCGCAAGTTGGCGGGCGTGGTCGTCCCGGATGGGCTTGACGGCCGCAGCCTTTTGCGGGTAATCACGGGCAAGACGGCGAAGGTCCGCGGCTATGCCTTCACCGCTGCCGCGACGCGCAGCGGGCCGTTCGCGATGAGCGGCGGAAGTTGATCCGCTGTCGGAAGGTCAACAAGACGAATCCGAAAGGCCCCGTTGGGTCGCCCGAAAAGGCAAACGAAGCGAGTGCCGCCAGCCCAGGCGCCAAGATGAAGCCGGCGGACGAGACTCGCGACCGATGGCCCTTCAAGTGTGTCGGTCCGTCGCGCAGGCCGGCACACAGGAGCAAGCGAATGCGTCCAAATATCATCGTGATCCTCGCTGACGACATGGGATATGGCGACTTCTCTCGCTTCAATGGGGGCGCCTCCAGAACACCGACACTCGATGCGCTCATGGACCAAGGAGTGTGCCTGACGCAGCAGTACACCGCCTCGCCGGTGTGCAATCCCTCGCGCGCGGCGCTGCTGACGGGGCGGTACCCGCACCGCACGGGATCGGTCGACACACTGGAGTGGCGCGGGCTGGAGCGACTGAGCCTGCGCGAGCGAACACTGGCCGACGCGCTGCGAGGTGCGGGCTATCGCACCGGCCTGGTGGGCAAATGGCACCTCGGCGCGTTCGATCCGCGGTACCACCCCGACCAGCGAGGATTCGACGAGACCGTCTGCTTCCGCGGGGGGATGCACGACTACTATCAATGGCGCGTGGAGTTCGGCCAGAGCGTCCGTCGCACCGACGGCCGCTACCTCACCGATGTCTGGACGCAGGAAGCGTGCGAATTCATCGACCGCAACCGCTCGCGGCCCTTCTTCCTGCACGTCACGTTCAATGCCCCCCACACGCCGCTGCAGGCCCCCGCCGACGAGATATTGCCCTTCGTTGATCCCGCCAAGCACAACCGCGCTGTGGCCACTATCTACGCCATGATCCATCGCATGGACAAGGGCATCGCCCGCATCCTGGAGACGCTCAACCGGCACGGATTGGAGGACAACACCATCGTGCTGTTCTCCAGCGACAACGGACCGCAGTTCGGGGGCTCGGGGGAACAGTGCACCACCCGATTCAACTGTCAATTCAATGGCGCCAAGGGCAGCGTGCTCGAAGGTGGCATCCGCGTGCCGGGCATCCTCCGCTGGCCGGCGGGACTGGACCGCGGCCGGGTCGTCGACGAAATGGTGCATTTCACCGACTGGTATCCCACGTTGCTTGAGATGGCCGGCATTCAACGGCCGCCAGATAGCCTGCCGCTCGACGGCGTGAGCGTGCTGCCGGCGCTTCGCGGCGAGAAGGGCCGCACCTGCACGCACCGCTACTGGCAGTGGAACCGCTACACGCCGCTGGTCACCTGCAACGCCGCCGTCCGCGACGGCGACTGGAAGCTTGTCCGTCCCGGCATCGCGGAGGCCTTCACGGTGCCCGACCTCCACTGGCTATGGGTGTCGATGTACGGGCCGGAACACTTCATCCACAACGGCATCGACGACGGGGACGATCCTCCGCGAACCGTTCCCCCGCCCCCGCCGCCGCAACTGTTCAACCTTGCCGCCGATCCGCTCGAGAAAAGCGACCTGGCGGCCCAGCATCCCGATCGCGCCTCACGGATGCTTTGCGACCTGGAGGCATGGTTTGAGAACATGCAGGCGGAATACACCGCCGCGCGGGCGGCAAACAGAAACAAAGTCTCATGACAGTGATCCGAATAACGGTTTGCCGTCCACCGGCCGACGCCTTCGTTGCCCATGTCATCGGCATGCCGCCCATGAACCTGCTGGCGGGCGTGCTCGCGGAGTCCGGCGGCGGACAGGATGGCTGGGATTCGGAGGAACCGTGACCCTATGGGCAATACAAGAATCAGCAGGAGGCATTTCATGAAGGCAACAGTCGGTGCAGCGGCGGCGTTGGCGACGGCAGGGCTGGCGTGTACGCGGCAGGACGAACCGGAGGCCACCGGCCGGCCGGCCGCCGCCACGACCGGGCCCGCAGGCAGCCGGCCGAACGTCGTGCTGCTGATCACGCACGATACCGGCAGGCACATCAGCCCTTACGGCATCAAGACGGTGCACACGCCCAACTGCGAGAAGCTCGCGGGCCAAGGCGTCCTGTTCAAGAACAGCTTCTGCACAGGCCCCTTGTGCAGCCCCAGCCGGGCGGCCATCGTCACCGGTCGCTACCCGCACTCCAACGGAGTGATGGGTCTGGTGCATGGCGACTTCGGCTGGGAGATGCACGACGACGAAAAGCCGGCGGCGAAGCTGTTCGGCGCGGCCGGGTACGCCACGTGGCTGCTGGCGGGACAGCACGAATCGCCCGACTCCAAGAAGCTTGGCTTCGACGTCATCGACGACAATCATCACCTCTTGGACCTGCCCAAGCATCTGCAACCGGTGCTGGAGGGCCGCGACCGCGGCAAACCGTTCTTCTGCCAGGTGGGCGGGTTTGAGACGCACCGCGGCTGGGAGACCTTCGGCACACAGCCGGATGATTCGCTCGGCGTGCACGTACCGCCCTATCTCAACGACGGCCCCCTCACCCGCGTCGAACTGGCCCAGTTCCAGGGAATGGTCCGCCGTTTCGACCAGGGGCTGGGCATGTTGATGGAACTACTGGAAGCTCAGGGCGTCGCCGATAACACGATCTTCGTGGTCACCACGGACCACGGCATCGCCATGCCCCGCGCCAAGAGCACGCTGTACGACCCGGGTATCGAGACGATGCTGATGATCCGCTGGCCGGGGGGCAAGTGGACGGGCGGACGGCAGTGCGAGGAACTGATCTCAAATATCGATATCCTGCCCACACTGCTCGAGGCCTGCGGCATCAGCATTCCGTCCAGCATCCAGGGTCGGAGCTTCGCCGGCCTGCTGAACTCCGCCAGCTACCAGCCCAACGAGCAGGTCTTCGCAGAGAAGACCTTCCACGACTGGTATGACCCCATCCGCTGCATCCGCACCGGCCGCTACAAGTATGTGTGCTACTTCGAGAAGAATGGCCTGTACGAGACGCCCTCGGACATCCACCACATGGGGAGCGACATCGAGCTGGCCCAGCGTTACACCACGCGCCCGGCCGAGGAGTTGTTCGACCTCCAGCAGGATCCCCGGGAGACAAGAAACCTGGTGAAGAAGCCCGAGCACGCGGCCTTGCTGGGCCAGATGCGCCAGCGTCTCGGCACGTGGATGAAGCAGACCAACGACCCGCTTCTTAAAGGCCCCGTCGCCAGCCCGTTCTACTACCGGGCGACCAAGCGAATGGCTGCTGGCGAGCCCTCGTAACCATCGGGCTTGCCGATCATTTCCGCGCGCGGCGGGCCTCGACCTGCATGTTGCGACGGACGACCTCGACGTAGTATGGCGGCGAAGTGAACGACCCCCGGCGGCAACGCAGATTGGTCGAGGGCCACCCTGTCGGCAGGCACAGATCAGGAAGCGGCACGGCTTGGCACGATACTGCTTCGACGATTCCGTCTTGACATCGCGGCCCGTCCTATGGAAGGTGATGCATGAAGTCGATGCTCGGCCGCGAGTTCCAGGAACAAGGAATGCCAACAGTATTGCTGTGAAGGAGAGATTCAATGGTCTCACCGGAAGGTCGTGCATTGCTGCAGGAACTGCGCAAACACCCGGCATTCGGCGATCCGGGCAACGAGTTCAACCTCGAAGGACTGCGTGCGGGTATGGGCGCTCGACATGAACCCGCCAGTCGCGATGTCAAATGCACGCGAGTGGAGATCGACGGCCTGCCGTGCGAATGGGTCATGGCACCCGGAGCGGATGCGGATGTGCGACTTCTGTATCTGCATGGCGGCGGATTCGTCTCTGGATCGGCGGGAAACTACCTTCCTCTGGCGGCCGATGTTTCCGCGGCCGCACGGTGCGCGGTTCTGCTGCCGGACTACAGGCTGGCGCCCGAACACCCATTCCCCGCGGCAATAGAGGATTGCGTTCGCGCCCATGAGTGGATGCGCGTCTGCGGACCGTGCGGCTCGGGGCCCGCGCATGCCACGTTCATCGCGGGGGATTCGGCGGGGGGAGGCCTGACGCTGGCGACACTGCTGGCACTGCGCGATCGCCGCCTGCCCTTGCCGAGAGCCGCGATGCCCCTGTCGGCCTGCACAGACCTGACGCTGGCCAGCGAGTCGATGCAGACCGAGAAGGACCCCATCTGCAGCGCGCGGGCCATGCCCGTATTCACTGATCTGTATCTTGGCAAGGCCGATCGCCGTCATCCGCTGGCTTCTCCGATCTTCGCCGACTTCACCGGCATCCCCCCGCTGCTGATGCAGGTCGGCCAGCACGAGATGCTTCGCGACGACAGCGTTCGCCTCGCCGCTAAAGCCAAGGCGGATGGGGTCGATGTGACGCTGGAGGTCTGGCCGGGCATGGTCCACGTGTTCCAGATCCACGGGCTGCCCGAGAGCCGCCAAGCCGTCGAACACCTGGCCGCCTTCATGCGGTCGCACCTGGTCCGCTGACCCGAACGAGGAAACGCAATTCGCTTCAGGTTTCCTTCAGGCCGCGCGCTACCCAGCCACCGCGTGCGAGGAACTGGGCGATTGCCCATGCTTGGGTTCCCAGGATTTCCTCCTATCACAGCTTGGGCGGCATATCCTGACAACCGCGAGTCTGCTTTCAGGGCCCAGAACCCGATTGGTAAGTGCGGGGAACTCCTTCTCTTGCCTTCAGCAATGGCCAATCCTAACTCGGCTCGTCTGTTGATCTTGGGGCGTATTGATCGTCTGGCTTGACATCAGCAACTCGTTAGGATGTACCCATCAGAATCTATGAGTTTTGCGCTTGGCGATTAGGCAATCGTCGGCGATAATGCCAACCAAGGGTTTCGTACAGGTCTTTCGCCCTTTTTCAAAAGCGAGGTAACCATGCGATCGTTCGCTCTATCTCTGGTGGTCCTGCTATCGGCATACGCTCAGCCGGCAGCAGCATCCATTCTCGTGAAGCCAGACCAGGATACATATACTGTGTCGCCGGGCCAGACGATCGCGATCCAGATATTCGTGGACACGGCCCCGGCACAAGATGGGCTGCAGGGATTCTCAATGGGATTGTACAGTGAGGGCGTCGAGATGACTTTCGCCCCCGCGGCGGGGGCTGTCTCGAATGCTTCCGCAATCGTCCTGCCGGCGTCGCTGGCGGAAGACGGCAGCGGGGCTCCTGCATTGAAGGAAGTCTCAGCCGGCTATGCGGGATACTTTGGCAACCTGCTATTGTCTATGGATCCGTTCACCGAAGGTTACACGTCTACCTGGCTGGGCACATTCAACTTCACGGCAGGGACACAGGCGGGCACCTACGAGTTGTCCTTGGGCAAGTTCTTTCCCAACATGTCGAATTTCGTGACCTCTCAAATTGAAGACGTGGACAACAGCATCAGTTTCCAGAAGGCATCGCTGATCGTCGTCCCGGAACCTATGACCATTCTGCTTTTGGCTAGTGGCGTCCTGGCCATGGGGGCCCGAAGGCGGAGACCTCGTTAAGGGGAATCGCGGGGTCTGCAAAGGAGAAGCCTGATGTCGCGGGCCGACCAGAATCGTGTTGTCGACCTGCCGTTCGAGGACGACACCATCTCGCATACGTTCGATCTGCAACTGCTGGAACCTCGCATCCTGCTCAGCTCCAACCAGGATCCCCTCAGTGGCGATCTGCGCGCCCGGTTGTCCGAGGGGCTGGAGCAGTTCGCGCAATGGGCGGACAGCCTCTCTCAGGCCGACCTCTTCCAATCCAGACTCGCCATGCTGGGAAACTCGTCGCTGGGCTCACTGGCCCACGTAGGCGACATGATCGATTTGGGCTTTGTCGAGCGTTTTACGGCCTCGCTGGAGGCGGCAGGCACGGCCTCGGTCGACAGTCTGGTCGAGGCGCTTAAGGGGCTCGACGGACTCGTCGACGCCGTCATCGGCGGCATCCATCTTCCCCTGGACTTCAACGTCGATCCCCTGGCTGTATTGGGCAGTTGGACCGATACGGCCTTGAGTTTCACCTTCCCGTTCGAGACGGCCCTGGATTTCGACGTGCCTCTGGACCTGGCATCGGTCCTTTCGAACTATCCGATCGAGGTCGGCTCGCTGCTAAGCAAGGCCGTCACTACTCTTTCCCTGCCACTGACGTTCGGCCTGGACCTCACGCTGCCGGCGGCGGACCAGTTCTTCATCAACCTGGGTGAGTTTGATCTGGGCATTGACTTCTCGCTGCCGAACAACCCAGCCTTGCCGGCGCTTCCGCTGCAAATGGGGTTCCTGGACGCTGCCATCGACCTGGTGCACTCGCAGTTGGCGATGGTGGTTGACCTGCCGGCGGAGTTCCTCAATCCGTTCGGCGACGTGATGAACCGGATTCACCTCAACCAGCTGCTGGCGACGCCGCTGGACCAGCTGTTCTCGCTGACGCCGCTGGGCAACTTGACGGCGATGCTGCCGCTGGACATCAGCCCCCTGCCGCAGGCGCCGCAGATCAACTTGAGCAGCCTCGACGTGTTCACCGACGCCGTCTCGGTGGCGGTGAACACCGATTTCGAATCGCTGCTGGGCTTCTGCGCGATTGACTCAACGACGGTGCTCCAGATGCTGGACCAGCTGGGCATGTCGTTCACCTCGCTGCAGAACGCCGATCTGTTCCGCCAGATGAGCCTGCTCGGCAGCCAGAGCCTTGCCGACGTGCTCAAGCTGGGCGAGGCGATCCAGAACACGCTGGAAACGGCGGTCACCGAGCAGCTCGCCGCCGGCGAGGGAGCGTTGCGGGCGGCCTTCGATAGCGCCCAGAGCCTGCTGGCCCGTTTCATCGGCGGCGACGGCATCAACAGCGCCCTCATGGGCTTCCAGAACGGCCAGCTGACCTACACGCTGGAGTTCAGCGACACGATCGAGGCCGACAAGGCCTTCTCGTACGACTTTTCGCAGGGCCCGCTGACGCTGACGGCCGCCGGCAGCCTCCATGCCGGGCTGGGCACCAACATGGCGATCACGCTGGGGTTCGATATCCCCACGTTAATCGCCACGGCCCAGGCCGCCTCAGCGGCGCCCGCCCAAGGACGGCTGGCCCAGAACGCCGTGCTCACCGTGCAGGTGGGCGATGCGGCGGCAGTCACCGTCACGATCGCGGCCGACCCAAACAATGCCAGCGTGGACGATCTCATCGAGGATGTGAATCTCGCTCTACTGGCCGCCGGGCTGAGCCAATCGGTTCTGGCGCAAAAGATCGTCGTGAGCAATGGCGGCGTCAATGAAGAGCGGCTGATCCTCAAAACGCGTGGCCCCTGGGTGCCGGGCAAGTTGACGATCGGCGGGGCGGGGGCTGCGGCCCTGGGCTTCGCGGCGGGCGCCGTGGCACTGTCGCCTTTCCAGTTGGAGGCGGCACAGATTGTCGCCGGCGGGCCGGCGGCGGGAATGGGGCGCCTGGCGCAGGACGCTCGCTTCACGGTCGAGGTGGGCGGGCGGGCGCCGGTCACCGTAATCGTGCTCGCCGATGCATCCAATCGAATGATGGCCGACCTCATCGCTGACATCAATGCGGCCTTGGTCACGGCCGGCCTGGACCAAGTTGTCGAGGCTCGCGTAGCCACCGTGAACGTCAATGGCCGCGACGTCGAGCGCGTCAGCCTGCGGACGCTGAACCTGTCGTCACCGCCGCGACTGAAGATCACGCCCGGGGCAGGCGCGGCACAGCTGGGCCTGGTGGCCACGCAGGCGACGGAATCGTCCTTCCTCAACCGGTTCTTCATCGAAAATGCCAGTGCCGAAGCCACCATCGACCTCGAAGCACAGCTACCCTCGGGCGGCAGCGGCACCGGCGGCCAGGCGTCCCTGGGCATGGTCGGCTCGGTGACGTTGAGTGACGGCTGGGCCACGCTGGGCGGCGAGGCCAGCACGCCGCAGAATCGTGTGCCTGCAAGCGCCTCGCTGCACCTGGGCCTGCCCGGAACTCGCTACTATCTTGCCGATTTCATCGCGGCGGTTCGCGACGACGTCGAAGGCCTCGTGGGCGACTCGCTGGTGCTGGACGCGGCCGCGCAGACCCACTTCACCGTCACGCTGACGTCGGAACTGCTGGCGGCGCTGGGGCTGCTTCAGCAGCCGCGATGGATCGATATCTCCAAGCCGAGCCTCGCCTCGCCGGACCTCCCGGACATCACCACCCAAGGGTTGGATGATTTGCTGGACGTGGCGCGGTTGGGTCGCGCCGATTTCATCAGCGCACTGTCTTCACTGGGCAACTACCTCCAGGGCCTCAAGGGGCTCCAGGGGCCGCTGGGCTGGACGATTCCCGGAACGGGCCTGAACCTCAATAGCCTGCTGAGCTACGTCGACGAGTTCACCGCCTTCATCAATCAGCTTCGCATCGAGGGCCCCTCGGCCTTGAACCAGACGCTGGGGCAGTTGGCCGCCCGAATCCGTGCGATCCTGCACCTGGACCCCTCGCAGTTCGTGATGCGCATCGATCCAGGCGCCGCCGGCGTCCCGGCCGCGCTGCAGATGGCCATCGACTGGACGAAGGAGTTCAACAGGACGATCCCGCTGCGGCTGGATCTGGGGACGTTGCTGGGTGACGCCCTGGCCGGCAGCGGCATGGAATCCCTCACGAGCATCCTCGATGTCTCCGGCCATGCGAATGTCGTCGCCGACGGCGGCGCGACCTTCCGGCTGAACATGGGCATCAACCTGGACACGCTGACGCCGTTCCTCTACGACGATACGGGCATCTCGGGTGACGTGCGGGTTGTGGGACCGGGCATCGGCTTCAACCTTTCGCTTGGCGGCATGGTCGGGATGCAGATCGTCGGCGGACACCTGTATGTGGGCGGCGTCCCGGCCGGAGGCGTCGCCGCCTACGCCGATTCCGACATCCCCTACGCGGGGTTCCGTCTGCAACTGCCGCAGGGCGAAGCGGGCGTGGCCGAACGGTTCGATCTTTCGGGCAACCTCCCGCAACTCATGCAGGCGAGCTTCGGGGCGCAGGTGGACCTGGTGCTGCCGTTCCAGGGCCCGTTCCTCGCGGCCGACCCGGCCAATCATGACCTGTCGATCTTGGTCGGCGTCGATGGCGTCGGCGGCCTCAGTGGCCTGCATGCGGAGTACCCCGTCTTCATCGAGCCCGGCTCGCTGGACCTGCGGGCCCTGACCGACGGTCTGCGCGTGCTGCTGGGGCAGATCGAGAACCTGCTCGGCCGCGACGTGTTCGACATCACCCTGCCGATCGTCGGCACGCAGCTCAACGCCGACTACCTCACAGGCCTGCTGGCGGATCTGCCGAACTGGACGGCGTACGACGACCCGCTGAACTACCTCGCGTGGGCGACGAACAACATCGCGCGGATGTTCGGGCTGACGCCGGAACAGATCCTGGCCGCCGAGACGACCGATGTGGGCGAGGCGGTCGAATTCCGCCTGCAGTTCTCCGACACATACGAGTTCGCGGCCGGCAGCATCGACTTCGACCTCGGCCTGCCGGGCCTGGGCCTGGACATTGCCGCCGACGCGCAGGCGCAGCTGGCGTGGGGTTTCAATCTCGCCTTCGGCGTGGACCGAGATCAAGGCTTCTACCTGATCACCGGCAATGAGGGCTTCCAGACCGACCTTCGTTTCGGCGACAGTGATGACATCCTGCAGTTGAACCTCGGCGCGGAAGTGACCGGCCTGAACGCCGATGGCACGATGGCCAACTTCCTGAAGATCAAGGCGTACCAGCTGCCGGGCCAACTCATCACCGCCGGCGCCACGTTCAACGTCGACCTCGACAGCCGCGGCACCGATTACCGCGTCTACTTCAACCAGCTTGGCGGGTGGGACTTCGACGTAGCCGTCGACACGACGATCTCCGCCGACGTGAGCATGCAGATCGAAGTCTACTACGACGACAACTTCCCGTCGCTGGACGCCAACCTGGTGGCCACGTGGCGGCCGGGCCAGACGCCGGTAGTCGCGCTGGAGGACATCCGCCTGGATCTCGGCGAGTTCCTCAGCGACACGATCGGGCCGGTCCTTGGCTACATCAATGACGTCATGGCGCCGCTGCGCCCTGTGCTGGCCGTGCTTACCACCCCCCTGCCGTTCATCTCCGGGGCCATGGGCCACGATGTGACGATCCTGGACCTCGCCCGCCTGGTCGCCAGCGGCAACCCCAGGACCGAATTCATCTCCGACCTCGCCTCGCTGATCGACTTGTCTGCCCACGTGCCGCAGTTCGACTCTGAATATGTTCACCTGGGCAGCTACGTGTTCAGCGGCGAACTCGCCGGCGCCAGCGGCCCGCTCGATCTGGCGCTCAACGATGGCACCTTCCAGGCCGGCGATCCGCTCAGCGAGGGTCAGGGCCTCGGCGGCGTCTTCTCGGGCTTCTTGGGCGACCTGAACGACCTGGGCATCCATCTGCCCCTGCTGGAGACCCCGTTCCGCGCGGTCGAACTGCTCATGGGCCGCGACGTGGAGCTCATCACCTACACCACGCCCGAGCTCAGCTTGGGCGTCGACCACGTGTGGAAGATCCCCGTGGTGTACCCGTGGCTGGTGATCACGATCAGCATGGAACTGGGCGTGACGGCCCAGGCGACATTCGGCTTCGACACGCGAGGCCTGCGGATGTACGGCGAAAGCGGCGAGGCCGAAGACCTCATGAATGGCTTCTACATCGCCGCCGGCACGGGGCATTCGCTGATCAAGTTCGACGGCCACGTCGGCATCGGCTTCGGCGTGGATGCGTACGCCGTGTCGGTCCGCCTCGAAGGCGGCATCGGCGTGGACGCGTGGATCAACATTGTCGACCTCGACCGGGACAACCGCCTGCACCTCGATGAGATGGCCTCGTACCTGCCGGACCACCTGCTGGACCTGTTCGACGCCGGCGGCAAGATCTACTTCGATATCCGCGTCGTGTGGGAAGCCCTGTTCTGGGAGGGCAGCAAGCGGCTGGTCAAGAAGACGCTGCTGGACCTCTCGGACGCCGGGCGCCACGCCGCCGTTCCCGACACGCAGATCAGTTGGGACAGCCGCGCCGCCACCAGCGCCATCGACTTGGGCGTCATTCCCAGCGCCACCACCGGTAAGGACGGATGGCTCAGCGACAGGGGCGTCACCTGGTACCGCTTCAACAGCGAGCGAGCCGACGGCCAGGAGGAGTTGACGGCATTCAAGGTGACTGACCTGGCCCGCGACGACGACATGGCCATCGCCGTCTTCGACGAGAAGGGGCACCGACTCTACAACTCGGCCGCCTGGCAGAACGGCGTGGCGAGCACCTCGGGACTCTCCCTGCCTGATGGAACGTACTACCTTGCGGTCCTCACGCCCGATGAGATCGACAACATCACGATCCTCCCGCAGTCCAACGCAGCCACCCATACCGAAGTCTACTACATCAACGACAATGATCCCGGCCTCGATCTGTTCACTTCCGCCCCCGGCAGCGATGACAACGATGGCCTTTCGGCCACGACGCCCAGAAGGTCTCTCGCCTCGATCATGCCCATGGTGCAGGGCGACGAGAGCCGCGTCTACGTTCTCGTCGATAGCGGAAACTACAACATCACCAGCACGGCCGTATGCACGACCGACAATCTCGCCTTTATCGGGACGGGTTGGTCCGAACTCAACTACTCCGGCGCCCCGGTCTTCGACATCAACGACGCCGGCAGTATCTCCATCAGCGGCATGACCTTCGACGGCGACGGCACCGGCACCGCCGTCCGCGTGCGAGGCATGGGCGCGATAGATCCCAACACCGGCGAACGCGTCTCAAACGGCCAGGTCGTCATTCAAGGCAATCGCTTTGAAGACTCGCGGATCGCCATCGATGCGGACGGATACCAGACGCTTAACGTGCTGGACAACGTGTTCACCGGCGGCGGCGACTTCGGCGTCCGCGTTGGGGGCACGACCAGCGCCTTCATCACCAGCAATGACTTCTCCGCCTTCACCGGCTTCTGTGGCGTGGCCACCACCAGCCGCTTCTCGACGGTCATCGACGAGAACATCCTCCGCGGCGCCACCAATGCCGTCTGGGGCGGCGATGGATCCGCCGTTGAACTCGCCGAGAACGACATCACGGGCGACGTGCTGCTCACAGCCGACCGCGGCAACGTCATCCGCGGCAACGAAATTGAAGGCGGCGTGACCCTGCGAGCCTCAACGTCGGACTGGCGGGCCAACTGGCCGCAGCACTTCTACCCGCCGCAGGATATCGAGCCGACCCAGATCTATCCGGAATTCTCGCAGTCGATCATCGCCAACACGATCCACGGCACCATCGACATTCAGTCCCCGGCCTCGATGGTTATCGAGGGCAACACCGCCGACGGCATCATCATCGGCGGCAACAACCCGCTGACGAACTCGGTGGCCGTGCGTGGCAACACCGTCAACGCCGGGGCCGGCACGGCCGTGCTCGTGACGGGCGACTCCTGGGTCGACTTGACGAGCAACACCCTGCGGGGCGACACGGTCGTGCAGATTGAAGGCTCGCGGCCGAGCACGCTGAGCCTCAACGACATCTGGTCGAATCACACGGCCGTGAAGGTACTGGGCAGCGGCACGGCGATGATGCTGGAAAACAGCATCACCGGCAGCACGGCGATCTACATCGAGAGTTCCGCTCCCGTGCGGATCGAGAACAACACGCTGATCCACGGCTGGGCCTACGCGGTGCACGGCGTGGGCGCCAACACCGTCGCCTCGATGATCGGCAATACGAACATCCAGGGCAACGTCGTATTCGAGTCGGTGGGCCAGGCCACACAGCAGCGCCTTGCGGCCTTTGTCGGCAACGTGGTCGATGGCGACGTGGAGTTGCTCACCGGTCAGTATGCCGCCATTGAGGGCAACGTCGTCAGCGGCATGTTGACGGTGGAACTATCTGCCTTCGGCGGCGTGGCCCCGATCAGCACGTTCGTCGGCAACACGGTGAACCAGGGCGACATGACCCTGACTGTCCCGTCGGGCCAGGATTGGCAGTTGGACCGCAACACCGTCAACGGCGGCGGCATCGCCCTGGTCGGCGGCCGGCGTGCGGACGTGCAGAACAACACCGTCTCCCGTTCCATCGTGGTGACGATCTCCGACGCGCCGGACAACACGCTGCCCGCGAGCGTGCTGTACAACAACATCGCACCGACGGAACTCCGCTTGGTCGGCGGCCCGGGCGTGCGCGCATCGGACAATCCCAACATCGGGCAGCTGTACATCGAGACGACGGGGGCCTGGCTGGGAGCGGGCGAGACCTATCACACGATCGTTTCGGAACACGACGCCGCCCATGAGTCGTCCCTGGGCAAGCTGACAGTGAAAGTGCCCGGCCGCGTCTGGATACACGACAATCTCATCGCCGCCGACGGGGTGACGACCGTATCGGCCGGACCGCTGAGATTCGAGGATAACGAGGTTGTTCACGGCGCCGTCGTCAGCACCGTCAGCGGCTTGGGCGACGAACCGACGGTGATCACGCGAAACAACATCTACGACGGCGCCCTGCTGCTGACGGGCGGGCCCGGCGCGGACATCTTCTCCAACCGCACGATCAAGAGCGGCATGAGCATCGTCCTGGGCGATGCGTGGGCCCTGCCCCTGGGCCGGACCTACCACACGCTGATCTACGATAACGGCAACAGCGGCGGGCAACTGGGCGGCATCGGCGTCTCGGCCCCTGCCGGCGCGGAGATACACCACAACACGATCATGGGCGCGGGCGAGTTGGTTGTCTCCGGCACGAGTTCGCAGCCGCACTACGTGCACGACAACGTGCTGAACTCCACGGGCGACATTCGCATCCTCGCAGGTCCCAGCGCGACGGTCGTGGACAACATCGTGACGGGCGGCGGCATCAGGATCGACCTGGCCGCCAGTGTCCTGCCGGCGGACCAGGAGTGGGTGACGCGCGTTGAAGGGAACGAGACCCGCGACAGCATGACGCTGACGCTGAAGGACCGTGCCGAGGTTCAGGACAACACGATCAACAATGGTACGCTGTGGATCTACGGCAGCAGCCCCACTCCGCACCGGATCATCGGCAACACGATTTCTCATTCGATCGAGGTCCGCGGTGGACCGGCCGCCGTCATCGAGCAGAACACCCTGGGACAGACCGGCCAGATCATCCTCGATCTGGAAGGCCACACGTTGGGCAATGGCGACAACACGACGTACATCCTGGGCAATACCGCTCCCGGCGGCATCAACGCCAACTTGGCCGAGGCGGCGATCATCGCTCCGCTGGCGGTGCCGGGGCAGGCGGACGTGCCCAGCATCGTCGGCGGCATTCGCTTGACGGGCGAAGCAAGCACACCGCACCAGGTGCTGAGCAACCAGGTAACGGGCCTGATCTACATCAATGCCGGTCCCGGCGTCGTTATCGAGCACAACGACGCGACGGGGCAGGTGATCCAGGTCCGCCTCAGCGGCGGCGTGGCCGAGGCGAGCCGCATCGTGGACAACACGGCGCGGCAGATCGACGCGACGCTCCTCGGCGGCGGGATGATCAATGACAACACCATCGGCGCCGGCGGCCTGATCCTAGACACCGGTGCGGCGGCCGAGATCACGGGCAACACCATCGCCGGCGGCGGCATGGCCATCAGCGGCAGCGGCGCGGCCGGGCATGCGATCGAGTCGAACACTATCGCCGGAACGCTCCTGCTGTCCGCCTCGGCCAGCGTGATGCACACGATCACCGACAACACGATTTCCGGCGGGCAATACGGCATCGACCTGCCCTCGTCGGCTCCCGTCACTATCTTCGACAACCCGCGGATCGAGGGCACACAGTACGGCCTGTACGTTCACGGCGAGGCGGCCGTGTCGGTGGAACGGACGAGCGACCTTCGCAACGACGTGATCGTCGGCGGCCAATGGGGCGTATACGTCTCCGCTCTCAATGCCGAGATGACGCTGCGCAATAACGACATTGCCGGCGGCGTCTACATCAGCAGCCAGCGGGCCAGCCTCGTCGAGGACAACGACATCCATGGCGGCGCGACGGGCCTGTACATGTCCGCCAGTGCCGGCGGGACGGCGCGACACAACACCATTCACGACAACGCCATCGGCATGGAATTCCATAACGCGTCGTTGCAGGTCTACGGCAATGACATCTCCGCCGGCAGCACCGCGGGCGTGGTGACCGACGTTACGCTGGGCGGCGGCGATTGGAGCGACCCCAACCGCGTCCATGACAACGCCGTCGGCGTGCAGGCCCAGAGCGGCGCGACCATTCGCTTCAATAAGATCGAGGGCAACACCATCGGCGTTCAGGCGGGGGCAGCCTCGCAGGTGCATCACAACCTGCTGTTGAACAACGCTACCGGCGTGTTGATCAGCGGTGTTGCGGGCGTGAGCGTCGTGAACAACACGATCGTCACTGCCGCGGGCGACGGCATCCACGTGCAGAGCGGCGCCAGCGCCGCCACGATCCGCAACAATATCGTCTGGACGCAGGACGGCTACGACCTCTACGTCGCCAATGACAGCCAGGCAGGCCTGGCCAGCGACTACAATAACCTCTTCACGTCCGGCGCGGGCAAGCTGGTCTGGTACCAGAAGCCTTTCGACGATCTGTTTGACTGGCAGATCGAGTCGCTGCAGGACGCACATTCGATCGGCTATACACGGATCGCTCCGACGCTCGATGCCCCGGCGTTCGTCAATGCCCCCGGCGGCGACTATCGCCAGGCCGCCTCCTCTACCAGCGTCGATGGCGGCAGCCCCGCCGACAGCGCAGCCCTCGAACCGGCGCCCAACGGCGGCAGGGTCGACATCGGCGCCTACGGCGGCACAGTGCTGGCGACGGCATCGCGGAGTTCGTACCTGCGGCTGGAGTATCCCGACTTCCACGCCGATTGGCAGGTGGACCGCGCCCGCACGATTCGCTGGTCGCAGACGAACCTGACGGGCGACATATCGGTGGATGTCTACACCGCCGCCGGCACGCTGGCCGCGCACGTGGGCACCTACGATGCCTCGGCCCTGTCGGCAATCTGGAGCCCCCAGTCCAGCGGCTTGCCCGCCGACCTCAATGCCGGCTACCGCGTTCGCATCACTTCCGTGGCGACTCCGTCGGTGTTTGATGAATCCCGCGAGACGTTCACGATCGTCCCCGCCGGCGGAACATTCTACGTCAACGATGCCTTCACGGCCGGCGACCAATATGCCTCCACCGTCGGCGACAACCGCAACTCCGGGCTGTCGGCCGCGGCCCCCAAGGCCAGCCTCCTGGCCTTCCTGCGGATGTACGACCTTGGCTCCGGTGATGTGATCTACGTGGACACGGGCTCCTACGTGCACGTGGCCAACCTGCTCATCGGCGGCCCCGGCTCGGCCGGAGACGACGAAGGGCTTCACATCATCGGCCCGGATCTGCAAGGTTCGCACGCGATCATCAATCGTTCGGTCAACTATGCCGGAACGTATTCCCTCGACATCGACTCCGCCGACGGCGTGACGATCGAAAACCTCACGCTGCTGGGCGGGCAGCGAGGCGTGTGGCTGCACGCCACCTCGTCGCGATTCATCGGCCGGTCGCTGGAAATCAGCGGAACAGCCGCCGAAGGCGTGCGTGTGGAGAGCGGGTCGGCCACCGTCGAATTGACGGGGCTGTCGGTGGCCTATGCCGGGGCCGCGGGCATCTACTCGGCTGCGCCCGACACGACGATCCTCGATAGCGTGATACACAACAACGCGGGCATGGGCATCAACCTGCCGACGGCAGGGGCAGCGAGCCTGCTGGGCAATGAAGTCTACGCGAACGCATCGGGCATCTCCGTGGTCATGAGCGTCAGCGGCGCCACTGCCGTCGTCGGTTCGTTGGGCCATGGCAATAGTGTGCACGACAACACGGGCAGCGGCATCGTGGCCGAAGGCTCGGCGCGTGTTGAAGGCAACGCGGTCAGCGGGCACGGCGGGACGGGCATCTCGCTCACTCGCGCGCTGACCCTGGGCGAGCCCAGCGCCAACTACAACGCCGTCTACAACAATGCCGACGGCATCATCGCCTACACCCGCGGAACCCTCACCGGCAATCTGGTCTATAACAACGCGGGCGTGGGCATCAAGGCCCGCGAGACCGAGGCGATCTCAAGAAACGTCATCCACGGCAACGACATCGGCGTGGATCTGTGGGCGTACTACGCCGGTTCGGTCGATCACAACGTGCTGTACGGCAACGCGGTGGCGGGCATTCGCGCCACCGGCGCCAGCACCGGCGCCATCAGCTTCACGCACAACACCATCGACCAGGCCACCGGCGACGGCATCCGCCTGCTCGGCGGCGTCGATGACGTGACGCTGCTGAATAACATCATCGTCGTCGGCAGCGGCTACGGCGTGAACGTCTCCAGCGATTCACAGGACGACTTCGCCAGCGACTACAACCTGTTCTACACGACGGGCACGGGCAAGGTCGGCTACTGGGCCGGCGCCCAGACCACGCTTGCGCAATGGCGTTCGGCCAGCGGCAAGGACCCCATGAGCCTGTGGGCCGATCCGCTGTTTGTGAACGCAGCTGGCGGCGACTACCACGAGCAAAGCACGCGCGGCAGTTTCCATGACGGGACGCTGGCCGTGCTCTTGGACGGCTCGGGCTTGCCATACGCCTACGGCGGCGACCTGCAGGCCGACGCCGCCCAATCACGGGCGATCGACCGCGGCAGCGCCGCCAGCGCATTCAACCTCGAGCCCGCGCCCAACGGCGGTTTTGTGAATCTCGGCGCCTACGGCAACACGCCACAGGCGTCGCAGAGCGAGGACGCATACGTCATGGTCCTGTCGCCCAAGGCGGGCGACATCGCCTTCCTCGGCCGCTCGTCGACGATCCGCTGGCGCAGCCAGGATTTCACCGGCACCGTGGACATCGAACTGCTGAGCAAGGGCGTCGTCGAGCGAACCCTCGCCATCGGCGTCGCCAACACCGGCAGTTTCTCCTGGAGCGTCCCGGCCGATCTGCCAGCCACGGCGGGCTACGCCATCCGCATCACACGCGCCGCTGCCGTTGGCGTGAGCGACACGTTCGAACTCCAGACCTTCTCGGGCATCTACTACGTGAACGATTCCACAGCGGCCGAGGGCGACTGGACCCGCGCCGCCGGCAGCCTGGCTAACTCCGGCCTGTCGGCGGACTCGCCGAAGTCATCCATCCAGGCCGTCTTCGACAGCTATGAACTGCAGGCCGGCGACGCCATCTACGTCGATGCCGGCACGTACGCATTGAACTCCAACCTGTTCCTGACAGCGGCCCAGTCGGGCATCCGCATCGTGGGCTACCATGACGCGTCGCACAGCGACCGTCACGCCGTGCTCAATCGCGGTAATACCGCGGCCGGCAGCTATGGCATCGAATTCTCCGGCGCATCGAACACGTCGCTGGAGCACCTGTGGATCACCGGCGCCTACACGGGCATCTATGCGGCCGATGGCGTCGTCGGCAGCGGCATCCGGATCGAGAACGGCCGCTTCTACGGCAATACCGACTGGGGCATCTGGCTGGGGACGGGCATTGCCGGCCCGGTCGTCACCGGCAACGAGTTCAGCGGCCTGTCGTCCGGCGGCATCGCGCAGGATGGCGGCGTGCACACCGGCGGGGCCGCGGCGAGCGTGGCGGGCAATACCGTTCATGACCTGAATGAGCGGTACCGCAACGGCATCGAGATGATCGGCGTCGATTCGGTGGCCGAGAACAACATCCTGCTAGACAACTACAACGGCATTGAGGTGCAGGGCGCGAGGTCTATTGCCAGGGGCAATCAGGTTTCGGGCGGCATCAGCGGCATCTACGTCGGGAATGGCTCGGCCCAGGCTGACTGGGTTGAAGTCTCTGGAAACATCGTGCATGGGCAGAGCGTTGTGGGCATCCAGACGTACAGCTCCGCCCGCATCATTGGCAATACGGTCTATGGCATCCATCACGTGGAGGTCGAAGGCGCCGCCGTCGGCGCCATCGTTGCCAACGGCCTGATCATCGGCAACGTGGTCTATGACAATACCTGGGGCATTCGCAGTGGCAACTACACCGGGCTTACCGTCCGCGGCAATCTGGTGTACGGCAACGTCATCGGCATCCGGACGACATCGGGCTTGATCGAGCAGAACGTCGTTCGCGACAACGTCACCGGCATCCGGGCCTATGGATATTACTCCACGCAAGTACTGAACAACGTCATCTCCGGCAACGCATCGGTCGGCCTGCTGCTTCAGGGCGCCACGTCGTCATATGACGCCTTCCAGATTGCCAACAATACGATCTACCAGCCCGCGGGCGATGGCATCCGTATGGAGGCCTTGGCCAATCATGTGACACTGGTGAACAACATCGTCCAGGTCGCCGGCGGCTACGGCCTCTACGTCTCCAACGACAGCCAGTTGGCCTTCGCCAGTGACTACAACCTGATCTTTGCCACCGGCACCGGCAAGGCGGGGTACTACGGTGGCGACCGACTGACGCTTGCCCAGTGGCGGGCAGCGTCACTGCAGGACGCCAACAGCCTGGCGGTCAACCCGCTGTTCGTAAACGCTTCGGCCGGCGACTTCCACCTGCAGAGCCTCACCGGCAGCTTCCACAACGGCAGCCTGGCCGCAATGCTCGATGTCAGCACCGGCCTGCCGGCGGCCGCGAGCGGCGACTGGACGCTGGACGCGCAGCAGTCGCCGGCGATTGACCGCGGCGACGCATCCAAGGCCTACTCGAATGAGCCGTCGCCCAACGGCGGCTTCGTCAACATCGGGGCCTATGGCAACACGGCGCAGGCCTCCAAGAGCCCACTGGCGTATGTGACGGTGCTTGCGCCGTCGGCCGGCGAGTCCTGGATGACCAACCGGTCTTCGACGATCCGCTGGCGCAGCCAGGACACGACGGGTACGGTGGACGTGGAATTGCTTTCGGGCGGCGCGTTCGTCCGCACGATCGCCACGGGCGTCGCCAACACAGGCAGTCTGGCATGGACGCTGCCGCGCGAGCTGGCCCAGGGCGACAGCTATACGATCCGCATCACACGGACCGACAGCACGGTCGGCCTCAGCGATGTGTTCAGCATCGTGCCCGCAGCCGCGGTCTACTACGTCAACGACTCCGCCGTCGGCGGCGATGGCTTTGACTGGACGACCGCCGCCGGCAGCGACGCCGCCGACGGCCTGACCCGCGCCACCCCGCGGGCCACCATCGCCAGCGTGTTGAGCAGTTACCAGCTGGGCGCGGGCGACATCATCTACGTCGACGCGGGCGCCTACACGCTGTCGAGCAACATCGTGCTGGCAGCCGCCCAGTCGGGCATCCGCATCGTGGGTTACAACGACCCGGCCCACACGGACCGCTACGCGCTGCTCAACCGCAACAACACGTCCTCCACCAGCTACGCCATCCAGCTCACCGGCGCGGACGACGTCTCGCTGGAGTACCTCCGCATCGCGGGCGCCTACCGCGGCGTATACGCGGCCGACTCCGCCGGCAGCGTGAATCTTACGGTCCTGGGTTGCTGGTTCTTCGGCAACAGCGACTACGGCGTGTACCTGGGCACCGGCAACACGGATGCCAACGTGCTGAACAGCACGCTGCATGGGCAGGTTTACGCCGGCATCCGCCAGCCCAAGGGCCTCTACATCGCCAGCGACCGGGCCGAGGTTCGCGGCAACGACGCGCATGACATGTACGGCGGCGGCTCTTACTACGCGATGTACGTCACCGGCGCCGACTCGGTCATCGCCGACAACCATGTCCAGAACAACAGCAACTACTACGGCATCTTGTACAACGGACAGAGAGGCTCGGTCACGGGCAACGAGGTGATCGGCAGCCAGATCGGCATTTACTCATCGTCGGGCGCCAATGATCGGGTGAACTGGACGACGGTCAGCGGCAATACTGTCCACGGACAGTCCTACAAGGGCATGGAGGTCGGCGCGGCGTTCGTTACGGGGAATACCGCCTACTCCGTTCACCACGCTGGCGGGAGTGCGATGTACCTGGGCTGGTATGCCGACGTAGTTGACAACGTCGTCTATGATTCCACCACCGGCATCCAGGGCTCCGGCAGCAGCGGCCTCGTGATACGCGGGAACCGGGTCTACTTCTGCGACACGGGCATCCTCACCTCCAGCGGCCTGATTGAAGCGAACCGGGTGTACTCCAATCTCGTGGGCATTCGGTCGGGCGGGTACTACTCCAGCCGGATCGTCAATAACCTCATCTACGCGAACACCACCGCCGCCTTGGTGATGGACAACGTGGGCATCGGCCAGTCACAGATCGTCAACAACACGATCTACCAGCAGGCCGGCGACGCGATTCGCCTGCAGAACGCGTCCACAAATGTCAGCCTGCGGAACAACATCATCTACGTCGGCTCGGGCTACGGTGTCAGCGTGTCCGACGACAGCCAGGTCGGCTTCGATAGCGACTACAACCTGTTCTATACTACCGGCACGGGCAAGGTGGGGCTGTGGCAGGGGCAAACGTTCGCCACGGTGGAGGAGTGGTTCTACAAGCTCGCATCAGACTTCCACAGCGGCCAGGGCGATCCGCTGTTCGTGGATCCCAACGGCGTCGACAATGTGTTGGGCTACACCGGCGGCGTCGATGGCGGCCTGGACGACAACTTCAGTCTCGCCGCCGCTTCCCCCGCCGTCGGCAAGGGCGATCCCTTCCTCGCGGCCCCGGCCCAGGCGTTGGGTGGCGTCAACCGTGCTACGCTGGGTCATCAGGGCGGCACGGCGGCAGCGCAGGTGGGCAGCGCAGCTCAAGGCGTCAGCCTGCTCACTCTCAATGGCTTGGAGAAAGTGACCCAGGGCGATACGGTCAAAGTGCAGTGGCAATCGTGGGGGCTGTCTTCCTACAGGGCCCTCGTGCAGAGCAATGCGGGCGGCGCTCCGAACGGTTACTGGAGCGATGTGTACCGCACCGGCGGCGATGCCTACATGAACACCGCGACCGTCTCGACCGTGGGCGTATCCAACCCCGCCCCGGCCGACGTGTACGCGTCGTATGTCGGCAACTACTGGTCCAACCTTTCGTACAGCATTCCCACGCCGGATGGCACGTTCACAATCCGGCTGCATTTTGCCGATCCGACCAACGCCGCGGCCGGCTCGCGGAAATTCGATATCGTGCTCCAGGGCCAGACGGCGCAGTCTAACTTCGACATCGCCGCTGCCGCCGGTGGCAAGAACATCGCCACCGTCCGCGAGTTCCAGGTGACGGCGTCGGGCGGCTCGGGCATTCACCTGTCCTTCGTCAACCGCACGAGCTATGCGATCATTTCCGGCATTGAGGTGCTGGCGGCCGAGCCCCTTGGCGCGGCGTCGCCCACGGTCAATCTCGAAGGCTCCACCGATGACGGACAGACCTGGGCCCCCATCGCCTCGAACCTGGCGATGGATCGTCTCGGTCGCGGCGAATATCTCTGGAACGTCCAATCGCCCGTCAGCAGCAATGCCAAGCTGCGCATCGTCTCGGCGGCGACCGGCGTCTCCGATGCATCAGACCGCGCCTTCCAGGTCGTGGCCGCGGGCAACGACTACTACATCAACGACGCGGCCGTCCTGCCCGGCGACTGGACCACCGCTCCCGGCAATGACCTCAACAGCGGCAAGAGCGCCGATGCCCCGATGGCCAGCCTGCAGGGTTTGCTGGCTCTGTACACCCCCTCCGCCGGCGATCGCATCTTCGTCGACACGGGCGCCTATGCCATCCTGCGGAACCTCACGCTGGACAGCCGCTTCAGCGGCGTGACGATTCTGGGCTATAGCGACGCCGGCCACGCCGACCGGCATGCGATTTTCAACCGCGGGGCGACTACCGCGGGATTGTATGCGTTCAAGCTCGCGGGCGCCGACGACGTGACGATGCGCGACGTGTCCATCACCGGCGCCGACACCGGCATCTACGGCGCCGACTCCGCCGGCAGCGAGCGGTTCACCCTGACCGCAAGCCGCCTGTACGGCAACAACGTCCGCGGCCTCTACATCGGCACTGGCAATGCGGGCGTGACGATCGATGGCGTGGAGACCGATGGCAGCGCATACAGCGGCGTCAACCAGGACCACGGCCTGTACATCGGCAGCGGCTCGACAATCGTCCGCAACAGCCGTTTCCACGACCACTATGCCTACGGCCTGCAGTTCGACGGCGGCAGCAGTGGCGAGGTCTCGTTCAACGAGTCGTGGAACAACGAATTCGGGCTCTACATTCTGGCTGGCTCGACCGTGCAGACGCTGGTGCATAACAACGTCATCCACGACACGACCAACTACGGCATCTACGCAAGCGGCTGGACGCTGGTGCAGTCGAACACCGTGTACAACAACGCCGGCGGCGTCAATCGCCCGGCGATCTACACGAGTTCATCGACGGTTGAGGTGGTCGCCAATGAAGTCTACGGCAGCGGCACCGGCATCGCCGGCTACGGTTTCGCCGTGCGGGACAACATCGTCCACCACACCACGACGGCCATCAAGACCACCGACAACGCCGTGTATGAAGGCAACCGCCTCTACGCCAACACCACGGGCATCAACATGGCCGGTGGCACGGTGCGGCGGAACACGATCTATTCCAACGGCACGGGTATAAACAGCGCCAACACGTACGGCGGACGGATCGAGAACAATCTCATCTACGCCAACAACGACCTTGGCCTGCAACTCACCGCCGGCTCCAGCAGCAGCTATGCTCTGGACGTGGTGTCCAATACGGTCTACCAGCCCGTCGGCGACGCCATCCGCATCGACACCAACGCGCGATACATCCACCTGTACAACAACATCCTGCAGGTGGACAACGGTTATTGCATCCGTGTCACGCCCGGCACGACGACCGGCTACGCGGCCGATTACAACCTGTTCTACCTGCCCTACGTTTCGGGCAATGCGGGGCGCTGGTCCAGCACGGTGGCGGCCTCGCTGGGCGAGTGGCAGGCGGCGAGCGGCCAGGACCTGCGCTCGGCGACGGGCAACCCGCTGTTCGTTGACCCCAGCGGTGCGGACAACGTCATGGGCTACGCGGCCCCCATGGGCGGAAGCCTGATGGATGGCGGCAGGGATGACAACTTCAACCTTTCGGCGGGATCCACCGCCATCGATCGCGGCCACTCGTGGAAGCTGCCCGCCGCCGACATCACAGGCCAGACGCGCCTGGATGACCCCGGCACCGTCAACGCGGGCAGCGGCGACTACACCGCCGCCAGCCTCGGCAGCAGCCAGTTCGCGATGGTCGGCACGGCCCAGAATTGGAAGTCGGACGACACCTATTGGACGCTGACCTTCACGGGCGGCTTCACGTTCTCGTTCTACGACGCGGTCTACACGTCCTGCCGGGTCTCCACCAACGGTTTCATATACTTTGGCAATGACTATTACCAGTCGTTCGATAAGACGAACACTCAGGCCGAATTGATCGCAAGGCCGATGATCGCGCCGCTGTGGGCCGACCTGAAGACCAACGGCGCCGGCGACGACATCTACGTCGATAGCTCCGTCGCCGGACAGGTGACGATCCGCTGGAACGCCACCGTGGTGGCCAACGGCAACGACGCGAACTTCAGCGCGACCCTCTTCACCGACGGACGGGTGCAGTTCGACTATGGCCTGGGCAATGCCAGCCTGCCCGCGCCGACGGCTGGAATCTCCGACGGCACCGGTTACCATTACCTGCTGCTGCCGTATGACGGGCAGTCAAACCTTACGGCCGCCGCCAGCATCCGAACCGCCACTCAAGCGGGCATTGTCGATATCGGCGCGTACGAGTTCCGCGGCAGCACATTGGACGTCGCCGCCCCGACGATCTCGGGTTCGACGCCGTCGGTCGTCGCCGCGTCCGGCCAGACCGGCCAGCGGATGTCGCAGATCACCTTGGGCCTCAGCGAGGCCGTGGACGAGATCGACGCCCTTGCCAGCGGCAATTACGAACTCCGCAAGGCCGGCGGCGACACGTTCGGCAGCGGCGACACGCTGATCTCCCTCCTGCCTCAATACACAACTGGCGGCATGAGCATCGTGCTGAACCTCACGCAAGGCGCGATCCCCGCAGGCCTCTACCGCCTGACCGTTCGCGGCGGGGCGGGGGCAGCCCTGCACGACCTGTCCGGCCGCGCGCTGGACGGCAACAGCGACGGGCAGGCCGGCGGCGACTGGGTGCGCGAGTTCCGCGTCCTGGGCGCCGGTGTCATCGTGACTCCCACCGCGGGCCTGGTGGTGACCGAAAGCGGCGGGACAGCCAGCTTCTCGGTCTCGCTGCAGAGCCAACCGTCGACAACCGTCACCGTGCCGATCACCTCATCGAACGCGGCCGAAGGCACGGTCTCCACGAACCTGCTGACGTTCACCGCCGCCAACTGGAACCAGCCGCAGACTGTGACTGTGACAGGCGCGAATGACATCGTTCGCGATGGGAACAAGTCCTTCACCGTGAGCGTGGGCCCCGCCGCCAGCTCGGATGCGGATTACCAGGGCCTGGCCGCCGCGTCCGTCGCACTGACCAATCTCGACGACGAGGCGGACGATGTGCTCGCGCCTTCGGTGACGGCTTCGGGCGTGAACAACGGGGCGGCCGGCCGCTCCATGGTGAATGAGATCACGATCTCGTTCAGCGAGGATGTCAGCGGCAGTCTGGGGGTCGAGGACATCGAAATCCTCAACCTCGACACCGGGTTGGCGATTGATCGCTCGGCCATCGCGCTCACCTATGATCCCGTCAGCAGCTTGGCCCGCCTGACCTTCGCCACCCTGCTGGGCGGTTCGCTGCCCGATGGCAACTACTACGTTACTGTCACCGGCAGCGGCGTGACGGATGCTGCGGGCAACTGGCTCGACGGCAACGCCAACGGCGCCGCCGGCGGCGACTACCACTTCGCGTTCCATCGCTACTTCGGCGACACCGATGGCAATCGCGCAGTCGACTCTCTGGAAATGCTGCGCATGCGTGCGGCGTACCTGCGCTCGTCAGCCGACCCCAAGTACAACGCCGCGTTCGACGCGGACAATGACGGCGATGTTGACGCGGTCGATATGCTTCGTCTCCGCGCCAACTACCTGAAGGTCCTGAGCCCGCTTGCGCCGCCATCGCAGCAAGAAGCAGCCGAGCAACCGCCGCGAGCCAGCGCGCCGGAGGTAGTCGCCGACACGCAGCCCCCGACGACGGGTGACCCTGTCACTCCGGCCGCTCCCGAGCCTGCGCCCGAGCCGACACCGGCGACAACCGATGCGCCTACGCCCGCCGCAGACCAGCCTCAGCCGGAAGTGCCGGCCAACGAGCCAGCCCCGACCACAGGTGACCCCGTCACCCCGGGCGCTCCTGAGCCTGCGCCCGAGCCGGCACCGGCGACAACCGATGCGCCTACGCCCGCCGCAGACCAGCCTCAGCCAGAAGTGCCGGCCAACGAGCTAGCCCCGACCACGGGTGACCCCGTCACCCCGGGCGCTCCCGAGCCGGCACCGGCGACAACCGATGCGCCTACGCCCGCCGCAGACCAGCCTCAGCCGGAAGTCTTGACCGGCGCGCTGGACCCAGTCGATACGCCCGCCCATGATGAAATCACGGAGCCCATGCCGCCCGCCCCGTTGCTCGAGGAGTCCGCGGCAGCCTCTATCGTCGCTGACGCCCCGGCCGATGCCGCTCTTGTCATGACACCCGTTGACGCCGTGGTCGCGCCCGCCGCCCTTGTGGCCCCGTCCCCGACCGCGTCGACCGGTTCGTTGCCGTCGTCCGTCACGGGCGACCTCACTGTGGACCTCATGGGCTTGCCTCTGGCTCCGCTCTCGCGGACCATCGCCCCTGTGCGTCCCAACACTCTGCCCACGCTGGACAGCCTGGCCGTGATTGCCGGTGAGTCGCTGCCGCGCCCCAACACGCCGCTCTTGCAGCAAGTCGCGTGCGTCTGGGCGGATTCTCCGGCGGCAGACGAGTCGGTGTCAATGAACGTGATGACGGTGCTACAGCAGTCGTGCGGCTTGGCCCGACGTCATGAAGCCGATGTCGCCGCTCGGTTCGACGGTTCGGCCTCTCTGAGGACGCTGACGGACGAAGCGGCCTGGTCCCTGGCGGCGGAGGCACTGACGCTCCTGAATGAATGGGCAGAGCCTCGAGCCTAGGCCCCATCTTCTAAAAGCACCACCGCGCCGACTCGTACACTTCTGCGCTACGAGTCCCATGAGCCATTCTATTTCGTGGCATTCGATCCAGCGGCAACTGGAGCGTCGCCCGCTCAACTGGTACACTCCCACAAACGGCACCGCGCTTGGCCCCGCCAGCAGGCAGGGCTTCCGCTGCCGCTGCACCCGGAAGTGAGACGCTGAGATGCAAGGAACAGTGGACATGATTCCCGAGCCCTGGCCGGTCCAGTTGCCCATGCCGGCGGGGCCGCTGACCGACTCGCAAGCCGACTATGCCGTGACGGTGGATGGGCGGCCGATCGATCTGTTCGCCTCGCGCACGTGCGCGATGCTTTGGCCGTTCCGGTACCGCATGCCAGAGGAAGTCGCCGCGGCAGGGCCGGGCCCGGCGAAGTGCGGTCCCAGCGGCAACAGCCCCTACACGTTCGGCTGGGGACCGCCCCGGCGATGGCCGGCGGCTGGGAGCCGGCACCGGTCTTCTGCATCCAGGCGGGCGAGGATACGGTGATGGAGAACATTCGCTTTGAGAACCTCCGCATCCATGCCGAGGAGTCACATCCCCTGGCCCACATTCAGCCGTCGATCAATCACTGGCAGCGGCGGAAGACTCCCGGTAACATCCGCAACGTCCACTTCATCAACGTCCGCGTAGAAGGACGCCCTTGCGACATGCCCGTCTGGGTCCTCGGCCACGACGAGCCGTACACCGTCCAAGGCGTGCGGTTCGAGAACTGCCGCATTTTCGGCCAGCGGTTGAAGCAGGATTCTCCCGGGGTCGGGATCGGGGAGCATACCAAGGAGATCGATTTCATATGAGCAGAGCGACGGTTCCGCCCAACATGATCCTCCTCATGACCGATCAGCAGCAGGCCCGGGCCTGCTGCCGCGAGGGATTCGCGCTTGACACCACGCCCTGTCAGGACCGTCTGGCGGCCGAAGGGGTCTGGTTCGACCACGGCTATACCACGGCCCCGATCTGCCTGCCCGCGCGTGTCAGCATGATGACCGGGCGTTTCCCCAGCGCACATCAGTGCCAGACCAATCAGCAGTACGACTTCCGCGCCGCCGATAACCTGCCGGAGTTGCTGCGGCGGGGCGGCTACGCCACCGCCCTGGTCGGCAAGAACCACTCGCATCTGGGCGTGAACAACTTCGACCACTATTTCGAGCTCTCGCACCACGGCTCGCACGGCCAGGACTCCCGCCACAGCCGGGGCGAGGCGGATGCGGACGCTTACCTGGCTTCGCTGCGACACGGCGTGGGCATGGAAGCGGCGCCGATGAGTGTCGAATGCACGCCACCCGCGCGAGCCGTGGCGGAAGCCTGCCGTTGGATCGACACGATCGACGGACAACCCTTCTTCGTGTGGCTCAGCATTCCCGAACCGCACAACCCCTACTACGTCCCGGAGCCTTATTTCAGCCTCTTTAGCCCGGCCGATTTGCCACCGGTCATAGCCACCGCCGAGCAAGGGGCCGCCAAGGGCTACGTCTATCGCCTCCTCCAGAAATTGGAGCACCTGGGCATGCCCGACATCGACCAGCGCATGGACCGCTACCGCGCCAACTACTATGGCATGCTGCGTCTGATCGATCATCAAGTGGCGCGACTGCTGGATCATCTCACGACGCACAACCGGCGTGACGACACGCTGATCATCTACGTCTCCGATCACGGGGACTATGTTGGGGACTATGGCCTCATGCGCAAAGGAGCGGGAGTGAGCGAGTCGCTCATGCGCATCCCCTTCATCTGCAGTGGCGCCGGGGTGACCAAGCAAGGCCGCAGCGACGCGCATGTCAGCCTGGTCGATGTCCTTCCCACCCTCTGCGAGGCGGCCGGACTGCCACTTCCGGCTGATGTCCAGGGACGGAGTCTGTGGCCGCTTCTGCGGGGGGAAACCTACAGCCGGGCCGAGTTCGCCAGCGTTCTGGCCGAGCAGGGATTCGGCGGCCGCCGCTGGAGCGGCGAGGACGACTTCGATCCCGCGAGATGGTCAGCCAATTGCCCGATTCACTTCCACGAGCTGAACCCGATGGTTCAGTCCGGCGCCGCTCGCATGCTGCGTTGCGGCGACTGGAAGCTGGTGCTCCACGAATCCGGCGAAGGCGAACTCTATAACCTGGGCGGCGATCCAGCCGAACTGAACAATCGGTTCGATGACCCTCGATGCGCCGTCACGCGGGCCGAAATGGTCCTCGAGTTGGCCCGCCGCCTGGTCCAGTTCCAGCCGGCCAACCCGAAGCCCTGGAAGGACATCCCGCTGCGGCTGCCCACGCACAACTGGTATCGATAGTAAGGAGTCGACCGTGGCAAGTGTTCCCAATATCCTCTTCCTCATGGCCGACCAGTTCCGTGCTGATGCACTGGGCTGTGCCGGCCGATGGACGAAGACCCCCAACCTTGACCGCCTTGCGGCCATGGGCGTGCGGTTCGCCAACTGCGTGACCGCCTCGCCCATCTGCTGCCCAGCCCGCGTGTCGCTCGCCAGCGGTTTGTATCCCCACAACACCGGCCTGTGGACCAACAAGGGCTACACCATGCCGACGGAGTGGCCAACGTGGATGGCAGCCATCCGCGACGCGGGGTACCGCACCAGCCTCTTTGGCAAGACGCACCTGCATCGCCACGGCGAGGGGTGCCACGATCTGCGAGAGCGAGAGGGCCTGCTCCACGCATATGGCCTCGATGACGTGGACGAGATCACCGGCCCGCACGCAGCCATCAATACCCGCTGCCGCATGACCGACCTTTGGGAGTCCAAGGGGCTCTACGAAGCGCACAAGAATGATATTCGCCGTCGATGGGGGCTGGGGCTGATCACGGAGCCATCTCCGCTGGGGCCCGAGCATCACTACGACGCCTACGTCGGCAAGTCGGCGGCCGCCTATCTGGAGGCCTATGATCGCGATCAGCCATGGTTCTGCTGGGTGAGCTTCGCCGGCCCGCACGAGCCGTGGGACGCTCCCGAGCCCTACGCCAGCATGTTCAACCCTGACGACATGCCCGAGCCGCTGCCGCGGATCGGTGATGCGGCGCCGCGATGTGCCGGCCGCTTCGATGAACACTGCGCCAAGTACGATGCGATGCTCGCCAACCCCGCCAGGATAGGGCTGCCGCCAGGCCAGGCCCGCAAGCTCCGCGCAAGCTACGCCGGCAAGGTGGCGTTGATCGACGAGCAGATCGGCAACATCCTGGCCGTGATTGAATCCCGAGGCGAACTGGAGAATACCATCATCGCCTTCACCTCCGACCACGGCGAGATGAACGGCGATCACGGGCTGGTGTACAAGAGCTGCTTCCTGGACGGCGCGGCCCGCATCCCGATGATGGTGTCAACGCCGGCCATGCGGAGCAGCGGAATCTCTGGCGTCTGTCAGGCCCCAACCGAGTTGATCGACCTGGGGCCCACGCTGACGGAGCTCGCCGGGGCCCGATGGAACTGGGAGCAGTTCGGTGTATCCCTATCGCCCGCGCTGGCCAATCCCGCCGCCGCCCATCGCCGTGATGCGCTGTGCGAGTTCGAAGGCGAGGTCATGATCCTGACTGACCGCTGGAAGGCCGCCGTCAATCACGACGGCGAGCTGTACCTCCTGATAGATCGTCAGAACGATCCTGGCGAGCAGCACAACTTGGCCGGCCGGGCCGACCTGGCCGACGTGAGAGCGCAGCTCCGCCTGCGAATCTTGGAGCGCCTGTCGCGAAGCCACCGCCAGGTGCCGATCTGCGGCTACATCTGCGAGTAGGAATGGCAGGACAGAGCACTGGAAACAATAGAGATACCCTGACCATAGGACTGAAGCACATGCCCGATCGACCCAACTTCCTCGTCATCTGCATGGATCAGATGTCCGCCTTCTCACTCGCCTGCAACGGCAATAGGGTGGTGAAGACTTCCAACATGGACAACCTGGCAGCCGAGGGGGTGAATTTCACCCGGGGCTACTGCACCAACCCCGTCTGCATGCCCAACCGGGCCTCGTTCATCACCGGGCTGACGCCGCGGCAGCACGGCCTGCTGACCAACGGGTCGTTCCTGCCGCAGCACGTTCCCACCATCGGCCAGGTGCTCATTCACGAAGGCTACCGCACACACTCGGTGGGCAAGCTCCATTTCCAGCCGATGGGGCCCAACCAGTCCGGGGACGGCCGCAAGTCCTGGGAGCAAGGCGCCCGCTGGAAGAGCCGGGAACTCACGGCCCTGCCGTCGCCCTATTACGGCTACCAGAGTTCCGACTGGACCGGCGGGCACGTCAGCGGCATCAGCGGCCACTACATGCAGTGGCTGGAGGACAACCATCCCGCGCACGTGGCGCAATGGCGGCGCGAGAGCGCATACTTCCGCAAAGGAGATGAGACCTTTCGTCTCCAAGTGCCCACGGAACTCCACTACAACAACTGGATTGCCGACAGGACGATCTCATTCCTGCAGGGCGCCTCAGGGCCGTTCTTCCTGTTCTGTAGCTTCCCCGATCCCCATCATCCCTTCGCCGCCACCAAACCCTACAGCGAGATGTATGACCCCGCCGAGGTGGACCTGCCCCAGACCTACGGGGACCGCCGGGATCTCATACCGTTTCTCGCGAAGTACCGCCCGTTCTTCAGCCGCAACGACGCCCCGCCGGAAGAACTGATGCGGGAGATCATCGCCCAGACCTACGGCATGATCACTCACGTCGACCATAACATCGGTCGCATCCTCGACGCCCTGAAGAGTCTGGGACTGGACAGGACTACCCACGTCATAGTGACCTCTGACCACGGCGAATACCTCGGCGCCCACAACCTGATTCACAAAGGCGCCTATCCTTTCGAGAGTCTCTGGCGTATTCCCTTCATCTGGAAGGCGCCTGGCGGTTCAAGTCGCGATTGCGACGTCCCCACGGCCACGGTGGACTTCGTGCCAACGGTCTGCGAACTGGCGGGGATCGACCCCACTTGGTTCACGCAGCGTGGGTACGGCGACAGCGAAAAACTGGGCATGCCGGGCCAGTCACTCTGTGCGGCCTTGAGCGGCCGGCCGCTGCCCGCCCGCGCGGTGCTGCTGGAGTACGACGAGGACTGCCACCCCGGCCCGCTTATCCGTCAGCGAGGCCTGGTGGACGGATCGCTAAAACTCACCCAGTACCACGGCAGCGATGAGTGCATCCTCGTGGACGTCGACGAGGACCCCGACGAACTGACGAACCTGTGGGACCACCCGGGCTATCGCGAGGTCGGAGCAAGAATGATGTGCGACCTTTCGCAGCGGATGATCGCCACAGACCGTTTCGATAACAACCGTATCGGCTGGGCATAGGCCCGCGTAGAGACCCCGGGCATCATCGGCTTAGCCCTAGAACCGTTGGAGACCAGGATGGATTCCATTCAGAACGTCATCTTCATCATCGTGCACGACATCGGAATGGAGCTTGGCTGTTACGGGAAGCCAATCCTCTCGCCCAACCTCGACGGTTTCGCTGCCGGCGGCGTGCGGTTCGCGAATGCCTTCACCAATTCGCCGTGCTGCAGCCCCTCGCGATGCTGCGTAATGACGGGCAAATACGCCCACGTCAGCGGCGGCATCGGCCTGGCCCACATGGGCTGGCCCTTGCCGGCCGAGCAACGAACCGTCGTCGACGAATTCAACAAACACGGCATTGAAACAGCCCATTTCGGCCACAACCATGAACGTCATGCCGGCGAGAATCGCTATCGCATCGACGAGGAGCGTGATTGGGGCGACGGCATGGCCGAAATGGCTGTCGAAAAGGCCATCCCCTACATCGAGTCGCGCGCGAAGTGCGGACATCGATTCTACCTGAACATCGGCATCACCAGCACCCACCGCTCGTACTACTCCAAGAAGTATTCGCCAGACCGGGGAGGCGGCTTGCCCCCGGAGCAGACGCATGTTCCGCTGTTCGTCCCGGAGACCCCGGGCACGCGCCGCGAGTATGGCATGTTCGGAGCCGCCGTGCGCGACATGGACCAGCACGTCGGACGCCTGTTTGACACGGTGGAGCGGCTGGGCCTGTTCGACAACTCCCTGGTCATCTTCACCACCGATCATGGAATCGTAGCCCCCAGATCCAAAGGCACACTTTACGACCGCGGCGTGGAGACAGCGATGCTGATGCGCGCCCCCGGTGTCGTCGGCGGAACGGTCATCGACCACCTGATCCAAAACATCGACCTCGCTCCCACGGTGCTGGAGGCCATGAGGGTGCCCGTACCGGCGGATATGCAGGGCCGCAGCCTCTGGCCGCTGCTGACCGGGGGGCGATACGAACCTCACGAGGCAGTCTTCATAGAGCGGAACTTCCACGGCGAAATGCTCAAGGGGGATGTGGAGCACCGCGATCTTTTCGATCCGATCCGCGCGGTGCGGGCCGACAGGTTCCACTACATCCGCTGGATGAAGCCCGACCTGCGAGAGCGAAGCCTGCTGCCCTGGGAACTCCTGAGGCGTCAGAACAACCCTGCGGGAGGCCATGATGAACCTTGGGCAGATTTCGACGGAGCCAGACCCTCCGAGGAGTTGTACGACATTCAACAGGATCCCCTGGAGTTCGTGAACTTGGCCGACAAGCCCGAGTACGCCTGTATCAAGGCCACTTTGGCAGCGAAGCTCGACCAGTGGATGCGAAACACGAACGACTTCGCGATAACCGGTCAGACGCCGGTTCGCTATGAGGCGCCCAGCTGGGGCTCCAACTGGCCGCGGACAGATAATGATTCCCGTTTCATTCCAGACAACGGTCCCCGGGATGATGTGACGGCTTGAATCTCCCGTAACGATGCATCGCTCGGCCATCGACAACGTAAGGACTTGCCAATCCAGAACGCGTCTAGAAACCCCTATCTGCGGCCACATCTGCGAGTAAAGCACAACATGCCTGCACAGCCCAATATCCTGATCTTCATGACCGACCACCAGCGTGGCGACACGGCCCTGGCGGAGCATCCGGCCATCACGCCGAATCTCAGCCGCTTGGCCGACCAGGGAGTCGCCTTCACGGAAACCTTCTGCCCCTCGCCACACTGTTGCCCCTCGCGGGCCACGTTTGTCACGGGTCTGTACCCCACGCGACACGGCGTGTGGAACAACATCTGCAACGATCAGGCGCTCTCGCGAGGGCTGCTGCCGGGCGTTCGTTGCTGGAGCGAGGATCTCGCCGAGGCAGGCTACAATCTGGCCTGGTCGGGCAAATGGCACGTGAGCGTCAACGAGTCGCCACGGGATCGAAAGTGGCGAGAGCTGTTCGTCAGCGGCAGCAAAGGCGACTCCCACGGCCAAACGTGGCAGTGGTATCAGCAACTCGCGGTCCAGTTGCAGCCGGCGACACGCGGCGAGGGCCAGATCCTCCGCGACGGCTATGGGCCCTATACCCTCTACGGCACCAAGGATAGGGGCAATCCGCACGACGAACGAACCGTGGCCGAGGCCTTACGCGCGATGCCCGAACTCGCCGCCGGAGGCAAACCCTGGGCGCTGTATGTGGGCCTGACGGGGCCGCACGATCCCTACTTCGTGCCCCAGCGATTTCTCGACATGTACGATCTTAACACGATCGAGCTGCCGGCCACCTTCACCGACACGCTCGCCGACAAGCCGCGCATCTACCGCCGCATGCGGGACACCCGTTTTGGCCAGCTGTCCCCGAACGAATACCGCCAGGCGATTCGCCACTTCTGGGCCTACTGCACGTACCTGGACGAGTTGTTCGGCAAGGTGCTGTCGGCGTTGGAAGCCACCGGCCAGGCCGAGAATACGCTGGTGCTCTACACTTCCGACCACGGAGACTATTGCGGCGACCACGGGCTGTTCGCCAAGGGGATTCCGTGCTTCCGCGGGGCGTACCATGTGCCGGCGATCGTCCGCTGGCCCGCGGGCCTGAAGAACGCCGGTCGGCGGGTTGATCGCTTTGTTTCGCTGGCCGACTTTGGCCCGACGCTGAGAGAAATCGCCGGCGTGACCGCCCCCGGCAGCTTCACCGGCGAAAGCCTCGTGCCCTTCCTGGCCGATCAGAGCCCCGCCGCCTGGCGCGATGAGATGCACACACAGTGCAATGGGGTCGAGCTGTACTACACCCAGCGATCTGTGACCACCAAGGACTTCAAGTACGTGTTCAACGGGTTCGACGATGACGAGCTCTACGATCTTCGCCGCGACCCCTGCGAAATGCACAACATCATTGCTGATGCATCCTACGAACCCGTCAAACGCGACCTGGTGGGGAGAATGTGGCGGTTTGCCCATCGCGAAAACGATACCGCCACGAACACCTACATCACGGTGGGCCTGGCGCCCTACGGGCCAGCCGAGGCGTTCAAGACAGATGGCGACGCTCATCCACGCGAACCCGTAAGCGGGTAGTCGTGCATGGTGTGACCCCGCCGGTGTAGTAATGACTGGACAGGGACCGCCCTTTCCCGGCATCGTATCTGCTATGACACAGGTAGACCGACCGAACATTCTGTTGATCTGTAGCGACCAGCACCAGCGATCCGCCGTCGGCTGCTATGGCCATGCGGTCGCTCGCACGCCGAACATCGACCGCCTGGCCACGGGTGGCAGACGCTTCAGCCGCGCATACTGCAACAGCCCCATCTGCGGCCCCAGCCGCATCAGCTTCATGACCGGCCGCTATGTCCATGATATTGGCATGTGGTGCAATGGCGTGCCGTGGGATGGTGCGGCCCGCACCTGGGCCTATCGCCTGACGGAGGCGGGCTACCGCACGATCAGTCGCGGCAAGATGGACGTCCCCGGTCCGCATGGCAGCGTCGGATTCGCCAACTTCTGCGAACCCATTCCGCGTTCGGCCGCCAACCCCTGGCCATTGACGCAGCGGCGGGTTTTCGACGACCCGAACCTGCGATTCGATGGGTTCATGGACTGGCCCCGCGCCGGTTCCTGTCGCGAGCATCTGCTGGACCTTCACGGTTTGCAGCACGACCGCCTGCACGTCCGGGATGAACGCGGCGTCTACTGCACCGGCTACTATGACCACGACCGGCTGACCACGGACGAGGCATTGGATTCACTGCGACGCCACGGCCGCCAAGGCCCCTGGGCGATGCATGTCGGCCTCGTCCAGCCGCATTGGCCGTTCGTGTGCCCCCAGGAATTCCTGGATCTGTATCCGCCGGAGTCGATCGAATTGCCGGCCGACTTCCGCCGGCCCAACGAGTCGCTGCACCCGGCGCTACGGCAGTTGCAGCGGGTGAACAACGACTACCGGGCGATCGAGGGCGACCCTCACCTGCGACAGATACTGGCGGCCTACTACGGCATGGCCACCTGCATGGACCGCATGGTGGGCGAACTGCTGGACGAGATCGATCGCCAGGGCCTCGCCCAGAACACGTACGTCATCTACGTTTCCGATCACGGCGAGGGCGGCGGCGAACATGGACTGTTCGACAAACTCACCCCCTACGAGGCCTCGGTGGCTGTGCCGTTAGTCATTCGGGGGCCCGGCATCGCCGCTGGCTCCGTCTGCGACTCGCTGGTGAGCCTGGTGGATCTGTACACGACCATACTCGACTGCGCGCGGCTCGTCCGCGATCCCTCAGAGCATCGCCTGCCCGGGCGCAGCCTCCTGGCCACCGCAACCTGCGAAGGAGACACACAGCGGTCGGTCTTCAGCGAGTACCACGGCATCTTCCTGCAGCAGAGCTGGTACATGCTCTTGCGCGGCCGGCACAAGTACGTTCATTACGTCGGCCAGCGACCAGCGATGTTCGACTTGGCGAGCGATCCGCACGAACTGCATGACCTGCACGCGGAGGCGAATGCCCAGCAGTTGATTCGCCAGATGGAGTCCGAACTGCGAATGATCGTCGATATCGAGGGTGTCGCCAGCCGCGCCGCCCGAGAACTGGCAAAACAAGGTTGAACGACCTTCAGAGACATCCGCCGGGCACTGCCAGACTCTGCTGCCGGCGTGGCCATGCTCGCAAGGGCCAAGTCCCTCCGCCGCCGCCGACTGTTCCGATAGCGGCTGGACCAAGAGCCGTTACCCTCGGTCGCCGATCTTGCGGTGGATGAGCTCGACGGCCGCGGCGAAAACGGCCTCGCCCGTCATGAGGGACTTGACCCCGCCCACGGCCAGGCGGCGGCGTTTGTCGGCAAAGCCGACCGACCCGCCATACCCCGCGTGCCCGAAGGCGGCGCCGGGGCAATCGTCGCCGCCGCGGAGGTTGTAGCCGAGCCCCCAACGCACGACGTCGGTTTCGGAGGCAACCGGCTCCGGTCGAGTGGCCGCCTCCACCGTCTGGGGCGACAGGAGACGGACGCCGTCCACCCCCTCTTCCAGCAGCGCCGCGTAGTGCCGGGCGATGCTGCGGGCGTTCATGAAGCCGTTGGAAGCCGGGATGCACGCCCGCCGCACATCAGGCCGCTTGATCCACTCTTCCAGCGGCCACATCGCCGGCGGGATGGCCGCGGCGGCAACAGGGTCGGGCGTAGGCGGCGGGCCCTGGGCAGGCGGAGGCGGTGGCGCCACAACGTCGACGATCTGCCGGGCCAGTCCCTCCGGCAGTCCGAAGAACATGCCGGTGATCCCCAGCGGGCGGCAGACCTCGTCCTGGAGGATCGTGCCCCAGTCGCGGCCGAGGGCTCGCCGCGCGGGCTCGCCCAGCAGCCAGCCGTAGGTGACGGCATGATAGTGCCGCCGCTCGCCGGGCGGGTGAAGCGGGCGAAGCTCGGCCAGTGCCCGGCAGATGGCGTCCCAATTGCACGGATCGGCCAGCGTTTCCTGCGGGAGTTGCGGAAGCCCGGCCCCATGGCTCAGGACGTGGCGCAGCGTGATGCCTTCCTTGCCATTGCAGGCAAACTCCGGCCACCACCGCGCGATGGGCTCATCCCAGGACAGAATCCCCCGTTCGACCAGGCGGTGGATGGCCGTGGCCGCGATGCCCTTGCCCGTCGAGAACGCGGGGAACAAGGTCTCGCCGTCGATACGGCAGCCCTCGGGCGCAGCCCATGCGTCGACGACAAGCTCGCCCCGCCAATACACGGCCATCTGAACGGCCTGCTCAGCGCCGCTGTCGACCGCTTTCTGGAGGACGGACTGAACCGCCTCCTGCATCTCAAGCCACAACGCTTCCCTCTCGCCCCGACGCGATGGATTCATGGCGTGTGACCTCATCGTGGTGATCCAGTCGTCTGTCTGACTTCAATTGATGGAGTGGCGGCCGGCTCACGGGTTGGCCGGCTTTGTGGCGGCCGAGGGCTTGTTCTTGTCGGCAAATTCTCTGATGCGTGCCGAGAGCTTCGTCGAGATCTCAATCATGCCATGATCGGAGGGGTGCAGCAGGTCTTGGCTGAGGCCGGTCCAACTGAGCAGTTCCGGCCCGCTGACGAAGTGAACGTTCTTATGCGGCGAAGCCTTGCAGATCTCCTCCAGGGCATCGCGGTATTCCTTCGTCTTGGGATTTTTCCACAGGTCCCCGGTCCCGAAGGGGAACAGGCTGATGCACACGACGTGGCCGCCGGGGTGGCTCTTGGCCAAGGCGTCGACCATGTAGGCGGCGCGGGTGCGGAAGTCTTCGGTGGTGAATTCGGCGCCCAACATGTTCACGGAGATTTCCAGCACGCACAAGTCCCAGGGCTGTTTGACCATGTAGTCCGCGACCGCCCGCTCGCAGTAGGCCGTGCCGCTGCAGCCGAGATTCAGCAAGTCGTAGCCCAGTGTGCGGGCGGCCAGGGCGTTCCAGGCCAGGTCGCAGCGGCTGGCCATGGCCCCTTGGCTGATCGAGGTGCCGTAGCTGATCATCACCGGCGCCAGTTCCTCCGGCTTGGGCGGGCGGACATCCCCCTCGATGCCCATGAAGGTCAGCTCGCCGCCGTTGAGCACGATGCGGCAGACCTGGTTGGCGAACCGACCGCGGGGGAACTTGTCCATCAGGCTGTAGAGCAGACCGTGGCCGCGGAGCTGGATCGGTCTGACCTTCTGGCCGGGCACGAACCTCTCGTCGCCGCAGAAGACGTCGCCCCAGAAGAACGCCACGTCGGCATTACCGGCGGTCTGCAGGTGGATCTTGATGTTCTCGGGCTTCTCGCCCTCGTTGAGCACGAAGCGGATTTCGCTATGGCGCGTGTAGAGCATCTGGTCCGCGCCGGTCTTGCCGCTGGACTTGTTCGTCTCGGTCATCTGGTCGAGGATATCCCTGGGCAGCCTGTAGAGCTTCACGCCCTTACCGTCCTCGGTCGCCTCGGCGCCGGCGCAGTTGTGCAGTTGAACCTTCTTGACGAAGTCCGGCAGCGGCATGGCCGTGGCAGAGGCAGGCCGGGTGGCGGGTGCCGACGCCGGCTGGCTTGTCTTGCCCTGGGCGAACGCCGCCAGGACCATGGCCAGCATCGCACACACCAGCGTCACGCCATGAACAAGGAACGTATGCTTCATTGCCGTCTCCTTCTTAGTTTCAACCCGGGCAATCATTGAGGAGGCTATCGTCTTCATCTGTCAACTGCAGATACTGGAGTCAGACACGAATGCGTCGTACCGAGGATTGGCCGCCAAGTCAACACCCATCGGGAGTTGTCTACGACTTGGCCTTGGGAAGCTTGGCCGGGGGAATGAACTGTCTGGTGCGGATGAAGAACGCCAGTAGCGCCTCCTTGTGCCGCGCGACGGCGGCGGCGTGCTCGGGCCTGCTGATCACGTTGTTCAATTCGTGTGGATCGGTCTGGAGGTCGTAGAACTCGTACGTGGACGCCGTGCCTTCCTTGCCGCCGAGATACAAAATCAGCTTCTGAGTCTTCGACCGCGACATCGCGGTGTACAAGGCATCCGGCACATCGTGATTCTCGGAGAAGACGAATTCCTCGCCTTTCACTTGTCCGCTCAGGAGTTCGGCAGAACGGTCCCGCCCGGCCTTGCGCCATGGCGCCTTTGCACCCACCAGGCCCAGCACGGTGGGGAACATGTCGATCTGCTCGGTGAGAGCTTCCGTCGTCGCCCCCTCCTTCACGTGGCCGGGCCAGCAGACGATGTGCGGGATGCGCACGGCGGCCTCGTACATCTGGTGCTTCTCACAGCGGTGGTGCTCGCCGAGCAGGTCGCCATGGTCGGACGTCAGGACGATCAAGGCGTCGGGGCCAAACTTCCGGCGGAACGCGTCGATGGCCTGGCCGATGCAACGGTCGAGGTGTGCCACCAGGCCCGCGTACTCGGCGCGGACCTCGCGCATGGTTTGCTCGGGGATGCCGCCGGGCCCATACACGCGCTGCGAGATCGCCGCCGTCGAAGAATGCTTGGCCGCAAGCTGCTCGGGCGTCTCCCGCGGCGTGATCGGCATGTCGGCGGGCTTGAACATCGTGTCATAGGGCGCGGGGGGACAGTAAGGGCTATGGGGCGCCAAATAGGAGAGGTACAGGAAGACCGGCTTGTCCTTGTCATACTTGGCGATGTAATCGACGGCGAAGGTGGAGAGATAAGTGCTCTCAAAGTGACGGTCGCCCAGGCGGCACCGGCCCCAATGAAGTCTGTCCTTCAGTCGCCGTTTCTCGGGCGTGTTTTCGACGTCAGCTGCGTACGCGAGGTCATCTTCGTTCACGCCCTCCTGGACGAGCCATTTGCTGTAGATCGAGTACGCGCGGCGGTCGCGGAACGTGCCGTCATGCAGAAATACCTCCGCGAAACCGAACTTGTCATCCACCGGGTTGTGATGAAGTTTGCCGATCGTCGTCGTGTGGTAGCCGGCGGCGTTGAACGATTCCACCAGCGAGGCGGCATTGGGGTAAGGCCGGTGGTTGTTCGTATGCGCGCCGTGGTCGGTGGGATACTGTCCCGTCGTTAGCGAATAGCGGGCTGGCACGCAGATCGGGCTCTGGGTGAACGTGTTGCGAAAGACCATGCCCCCCGCGGCCAGCCGGTCGATGTTCGGACTGGTCTTGGCGGCAAAGCCGTAGCAGCCCAGAAAGTCCGGCCGAAGCTGGTCCGTGTTTATGAACAGAATGTTCACGCCTTTGGGCTGAAACGATGAGGTGGTCATTTGAGGCTCCTGTTGGGTGCAAGCCAATCCCTGCGCGGCCAGCGCCGCCGCCGCGCCGATCGATGCCTTGAGGAAGGCCCTGCGGTCTATCTTTGTGCTCATTCTTTGCTCCTGGCCGGCTGATATTAGCGGCATCCTCTTGTTTTGTGCAATGGATTCGGCTACGAAGAGTTATCCAATAAGTGGATAAGTCGGAAGGAGCACCATGGAACTGAATCGCGTGCCGCTGCATCGCCAGGTGGCCAAGGCCATTCGCAAACAGATCGCCCTGTCGCATAAGCCCGGCGACAAGTTCGCGTCCCAGAACGTGCTGGCGCGGCAGTTCGGCATCTCGCCCACGACTGTCCGCGAGGCGGTCAGCGCGCTGGTGCAGGAGGGCATCCTGGAACGCCGCCACGGCAGCGGCACCTTCGTGGCCGAGCCGCGAGGCGAGCTCGTAGTGGGCGTTTTGATCGAGTTGGACATCTCCTGCCCGAACACGTCTTACTACTGGCTGCGGCTGACGCAGCAGTTGCGGCGATTCTTCGAAGCGCACGGTCTGGCCAGCCGGCTGTATTGCGGCATGACGCAGGCAGGCTCGCCGCCGCCGCTGCTGCCGACCTCCCCGGAGTTCGCCGCCGACCTGAAGCGCGGGCGCCTGGCAGGCCTGGCCATCATCGGCTCAATGATTCTCCCGCCGTGGGTCGAGTTGCTGCGGCAGAATCATGTTCCCACCGTGGGTCAGCACCGCAGCCTGTTTCATGCGGTGCCCAACGTGTGGCCGCGGCTGATCCGCGCTGCGACGGAGCGCCTGATCGAACTGGGCCGGCGGGACATCGCGTTCATCGGCTGGCAGGGGGCATCGGACAAGATCCCCCCCGGCAGCAGCATGCAGTATGAGGAATTCTCGGCCGTGCTGCGACGCCACAATCTTCCTGAGCGACCGGAACGTGCCGCCATCATGACGCCGCCTTCACGACCCACCACCGGCTGGGATGCGATGCGGACGATCTGGACCGCCCGCCGTCAGCGGCCTGACGCGGTTCTGGTGGCCGACGACATGCTGTACGCCGGCGCGTCGATGGCGATCGAATCCCTCGGCCTCCGCGTGCCGAGGCAGTTGACGGTGGCCACACACTGGACGGCGGGCTCGCCCATCGCCATCCGCACGCCCGTGGTGGGCCTGGTGATGGACGTGGACGACCACGCGCGGCGGATCGGGCAATCGTTGCTCGACGTGATGGCCGGGCGGGCGCCGCAGCGCGACGCGTCATACCCGGGATTTGAACTGAAAGACCTGCAGCCGGACGAGCAACTCGCCGGCCGCCCACTGGGAGCAATGCCGCAATGAACCATTCGAGCGAAAGGATCACAACAATGATGTCTCGTTTCGTCTTCATTCGTATCTCGGCAGCCGCACTGTGCCTCATGACACTGACGGCATCGGTCGCGGCCGCTCCCAAGGACAAGGACCAGCCCCGCCTCGCCATCGGCGAGTTCACGGCCGTCAAGATGGCCAAGGCGCCGACCATCGACGGCAAGATCACTCCCGGCGAGTGGGACGGCGCACTGACGACGGCGGGCATGATCACGCCGTTCGACTGGTCGCTTCAGCAGGCCGAGACGGTGATGTCGATGGGCTTCGACGACAAGAGCTTCTACTTCCTGTTCCGCTGCACGCGGGGCAACAACGAGTGGAAGCTGACGAAGATGGCCCGCACGAATGACGGCTACTCCTTCGGCGACTCGAGCGTCGAGATCTGGGTCACGCCCCCGACCCTGGTGCCCGAGACGTACCAGAACGTCATCAATACCTACCCCTGCGTGCTGGATAACCAGCAGATCCCGACGCGCGGCTACACAGCCGCCGGCTGGAAGGGCAACTGGACGGTGGGCGTCACCGAGGGCGAGACGGAGTACGTCATCGAGGCATCGATTCCCATCAAGGACTTCGGCTTCGAGACGATCAAGAGCGGCGACATGTGGAGGTTCCTGCTGGGCCGCTGCAGCCCGGGCACCAAGAGTCGGCCCCAGGCGTCGTGGTCCATCACGCAGGGCTTCTCCGAGATCCCGCAGCATCCCCGCGTGCACCTGGCGGACGACGAGGCCCTGCTGCAGCTCATGGGCGTCATCACCGTGCTGACGGGCAAGTACGATTTCCCCATGGCCGTGGTGGCACCGCGTGGGGCCGCGGCCGACATCGACGTGGAACTGCGATGGCACAAGAACGTCACGCCCGGCGAGGGCGACAAGATCGAGAAGAAGACCTTCTCGCTCAAGGCCGGCGAGCGCAAGGCGTTCAATCTCACCGGCGATGTGACGGAGATGAACAAAGGCTACTTCACCATCACTGCCGTGCGGAAGGATGGCAAGGACGGCGTGCCGATCTTCCGCCAGAGCTTTCCTTTCGAGGTGAATGGCTTCGTTCCCCAGAGGCCAACGAAGCCTGATCCTGCAGCGTCCAAGTCGTCCACCAAGCCGGGCAAGGCCCCGTCGGCGGACGCGATCCCGGCGGTGCAGGAACTGGCGCTGCGGACGATGTATGGCCCCGAGACCAACACGCTGCTGGTCAAGGCCGACATCCTCGACCTGCCCACCCGCAAGGAAGTGACCTCGGCCGAGCTGAGACTGATCGACCCGACCTCGGGCAAGGTGCTCAAGACCTCGCCGATG
>CAZTVF010000002.1:0-21144 GCA_964616985.1 uncultured Planctomycetaceae bacterium | reverse complement strand
CGAGTGGTACTCCGACGGCAGCACGACGCTCAACGACGTGCCGGACCTCAAGATCCCCGTGGTGGACCTGGATGCTCTGGACGTGGTGATGGAGCAGAACAAGCAGATTAAATTCGAGCGTAAGGAGGCCGCCGAGCAGATCACGCTGGAGGCGAAGCGCAACAAGCGCGACCCCAACGAAGAGCTGGCCAAGATGCCGCCGGCCCCCGCGACGCAGCCGGTCCCGGTGACGACGCCGCTGACGCTTACGGTGGAGGTGGCGGTCAAGGACAAGGACGGCAAGGTGCTCAAGACGCAGACGCAGGACGTGCTGCTGAAGCGGTACAAGGCCGCCTGGCAAAAGGGCGACGTGGGCGTGACCGACAAGGTCATCCCGCCGTGGACGCCTGTGACGTTCGCGCAGGATACCGTCGGCGTGTGGAACCGCAAGATGAAGCTGGATGGCCTGGGCCAGCTCAAGAAGATCGACAACGGCGGCGTGGACCAGATTCTATCCATGCGGCTGGTGGCGGTGAAGGATGGCAAAGAGGTCGAGATCCAGGCTTCGTCCCTTTCGGTCGTCAAGCAGGTCGAGAACCAGTTAAACCTCCAGGGCCAGGGGCACGGCGCGGGCCTGGCCCTGACGGCCCGGACGCAGGCGGAGTTCGACGGCTTCGTGCTGATCAACATGACCATCGCCCCCGAGGCCGCCGACGCCAATGTGGACAAGCTTTACCTTGAAGTGGTGATGCCCGAGAGCGAAGCCACGCATTATTGCACCACTGCCGGCGGATGGTCGGCCGTGCATGATGTGACCCCGCCGCACTGGACCAGCCAGACAACGGCGTCGGGCATGCTGATTGGCGATTTCGTGCCGTACATCTGGCTGACGAATTCGGACCGGGCGTTCCTGTGGTTCGCCGACAGCGACAAGGGCTGGATCACCGATCCCGACAAGAAACTGCCCACGCAGGAGATCATCCGCCAGGACGGCAAGGTCACGCTGCGGGTGCACTTCATCGAGATTCCCTCACAGATCAAGACGCCCCACACGATCCAGTACGGGTACCAGACCTTCCCGTCGCGGCCGCTGCCGCAGGGGTGGCGGTCGATGATCTGCGGCCCCTCGGCCGCCAACTTCCCCAGCGCTCGCAACACGTACACCTGGTTCGCCGGCGACTGGGCAGTGCTGTGGCCTTACTACTGCAGTCCGTTCCCGTTCAACTACGTCAAGTCGAAGGAAGAGTTCTCGCGCTTCCCGGCCGAGACCAACCACCGGCCGATGGTGGGATCGATCGCGCACTCGATCGGCCGCTACAGCGACTATGCCGGGGCGCAGTTTCCGGAGTATGTCGTGGACTGGGCCCCGACGCCCGGCGTGCAGAGCAGCGGCAACGTGACCAGCTGCGCCGGGGCGAACAACTTCCGCCTCTTCTCTTACCAACGTTGGGTTCGCGATTCGGGCTTCCGCGGCCTGTACGTCGATGAGAACTACCTGAATCTCGAGGAGAACTCGCTCACGGGCAACGCCTACTACCGGCCCGAGGACGGCAAGTTCCAGCGGGCGTATTCGTACCTGGGCCTGCGCGACTACTTCAAACGGATGAAGGTGATGTTCCACCAGAACAACGTGCCGACGCCCAACCTGTGGCAGCACATCACCTCCGGGGCGGCCTACAACGCGTGGTTCGGCGACATCTTCTTCGAGGGCGAAAACGTCGAGCCCACCGACCTGAACTTCGACTACATCGAGGTGCTGCCGGCCGGGCGGATGCGGGCCATCGGCTCGGCCGTGTGCGCGGGCGGGGCCATGACCATGATGTGCCAGTCGCAGCGGCATGCGACGATCTACGAGCCCAAGCACACGCACCAGTTCGTCGGCTGGGTGATGGCCCATGACATCCTGCCCGAGCAGGTGCATTTCTTCAACATGATGGCGCAGGAGGCGAGGCTGTACGAAGCCAACGTCGAGTTCCTGCCTTACTGGAAGACCGGCCCCCTGTCGACCAAGACGCCCGATTGCATCGTCTCGGCCCACAAAGCAGGGAAGCGCACGCTGGTGTGGGTGGTGAACGTGGCCCGCAAGGACCAGCAGGTATCGGTGGCGGTGGATTTCGCCAAGCTGGGGCTGGACCCGGCCAAGACCATCGCCATCGACGCCGAGACGGGCAAGGCTGTGGAACTGACGGCTGCGGGTTTCACCGTGCCGGTGCTACAGCGCGACTTCGTGGCCGTGCACCTGATCGAGCCCCAGGGCCTCAAGCCCGGGCAGACCTTCTACGCCTCGTTCGACAAATCGCCGGCGGCCGAGGAGGCCCGTGGCAACGCAGTGGTGACCATCAAGGGCGCCAAGGGCGCGCAGCAGGCGACGATTGTCGAAGGCGTCAAGGGCAAGGCCATCGCCACCGGCGGCGGCGCGGAGTTCTGGCCGCACCTGAACCTCAATGACCAGCAGGGGCGCATGACCTTCCAGATCAAGATCGCCGCCGACACCAAGGGCGCGATACTGTCTGCCGGCCCGGTGAGCATCGTCCTGGACAAGGGCAAGGGCGTCGGCCAGATGCTGCTGCAGGTGGAGACCCCTGCTGCCGCCGACGCCAACGCGCCGGCTGGCGATGCAAAGGCCAAGCCCGCCAAGCCCAAGGCCGAGGGCAAGAACAAACCCGCGGCCAGGAAGGGCCCTGCCGGTGAGGCCAAGACGAACGCGGCTCCGCTTCCGGCGGAGGGCTGGCATGAGTTCGAATTGACCTGGAGGGATGGCAAGGTGTCGCTGAAGATGGACGGCAAGGCCGTGGGCGAACTTGAATTCGCCGGATTCGGCATCGGCAGCGGCACGGGCACGAGCCTGATGAAAGCGCCGCGATTTATCTTCGGTGGCGAGGCGCTGGATGAACTCACCTGCTACGGCAAAGCCGAGTAAGCAGTTTGCACACGCCTACGAAGGAGACAGGACATGAATCGAATCAGCAGGAGGCAGTTCATGAAGGCGACGGCAGGCGCGGCGGCGGCGTTGGCGGCGGGCGCGGTTGGATGCAGTCCGCGGCCGGGGCCGGCCTCGCAGGCGGCAGCGCCGGCGGTTGGCGCTTCGCCCAGGCGGCCCAACGTGCTGATCATCACCACGCACGACAGCGGGCGGCACTTCGGCTGCTATGGGGCCGCGACGGCGCAGACGCCGCGGATCGACGAGTTGGCCGCCACCGGCGTGCGATTCTCGCAGATGTATGCCGCCAGCCCCATCTGCAGCCCGTCACGCGGGGCGCTGCTGACGGGGCGCTATCCGCTCGCCAACGGGCTGGTGGGCCTCGCCGGCGGCAGTTGGAACTGGGAGCTCAACGACTATCGCCAGCACCTCTCGTCCGTGCTGCGGGCGGCGGGCTACCATACTGCCATGTTCGGCCTGCAGCACGAGACGAAGTTCATCGCCCGCATGGGCTTCAACGATGTCTCCGCCCATGGCGTCGCAGGCAAGGCCAAGGTCACCGCGCCGCAAGTGGCACAGAAGGTGGCCGACTTCCTCCGAACGCGGCGGGCGGGCGATTCCCCGTTCTATGCTCAGGTGGGCTTCCATGAGACGCACACACCCTACGACTTCGGCGGCTGCAAATCCGACAGCGAGAAGGGCACGTGGATTCCGCCTTACGCACAGAGGCACGCCTGGCCGGCATGGAAGGCGATCCTCGCGCGCTTCGGCGGCGATGAGGCGGCGACCAACAAACACATCGCCGAGTTGCAGGGATCGCTTCGCCAAGCCGACGCGGCCGTGGGCATCATCCTCGATGCCCTTGCGCAGACGGGACTGGATCAGGACACGCTGGTGCTGTTCAACACCGACCATGGCGTGGAATTGCCCGGCGGCAAGTGGACGATGTACGACGGCGGCGTGGGCATCGCCTTCGTGATGCGCTGGCCGGCGGGTGGCGTCGCCGGCGGCCGCACGTGCGATTGGCTGCTAGGCAACGTCGATTTCCTGCCAACACTCGCGGCGCTGACGGGCATCACGGTTCCCGCCAACCTCCAGGGCGTCAGCTTCGCCGAAGGCTGCCTCGCGGACGTCGCCGCCAAGCCCTCTCCGCGGCCGGTGGTGTATAGCAGTTGGGTGGATGGCCTGAACTACTCCGTGCGAACGCCCACGCATAAGCTCATCCGCAACCTCGTGCCCATCGATTCCACCGGTCGGGTGTGCCCACCCTACGAACTCTATGACCTGCGGACCGATCCGCTGGAACTGGCGAATGTTGCCGACCAGCCCACACAGGCGGCCGTCCTCGGAGATCTCAAGGGCAAGATGGACGCGTGGCTGCGCGAGATGGACGACCCCATCGTGCACGGCCCCGTCGAGGGGGCAACGCACAACGACATGCTCGCCGACTACCGACGCAAGTATGAGAAACTCCGCGGCGTCGCGACCTCTCGCCCGGCGGGGTCATCAACATGAAAGAGGCTCCGCGCCCCAACTTCCTGTTCCTGCTGCCCGATCAGCACCGTCATGACTTTCTACCCGGCGGCGAGGCGCCGGTGCGGATGCCGAATCTCCAGCGACTGATGCAGCGGGGAACGACGTTCACCAACGCCTTCACGCCCAGTCCGCTGTGCGCCCCCGCACGGGCCTGCCTGGCCACGGGGAGAAGCTACGCTCGCTGCGGCGTCGCGGGCAACGATGACAATCTCCCGCTGGGCCTGCCCACGTATTACCAGTCGCTACGCCAGGGGGGCTATGCCGTGCTGGGCTGCGGAAAGTTCGACCTGGCCAAGGGACTGCACGACTGGGAGATGCACGGCCGGCGGCGCCTGCACGAGTGGGGCTTCACCGGCGGCATCGACAACGAGGGCAAGTGGGACGCCGTCAACAGCGGCCGCGTAGCCCCCAGGGGCCCTTACATGAGCTTCCTGCAGGGGCGCGGGCTGCGCGAGGCTCACGTGGCCGACTTCGACTCGCGCCGCAAGGATCACCTCGCGACCCACCCCACCCCGCTGCCGGACGATGCTTACTGCGACAACTGGCTCAGCGACAATGGCCTGGCGCTGCTGCGAGATGTGGAACCCGGCCGCCCGTGGCACCTCGTGGTCAACTTCACCGGCCCGCATGAGCCCTGGGATGTGACGGCGGCAATGCAGGCGCGATGGCAGGACGTGGAATTCCCCATGCCCCACGCGGGCGTCGGCGGAGCGGATATCCACCAGCCCATCCGCCGCAACTACGCGGCCATGCTCGAGAACATTGACCGCAACGTGGGCCGGTTCATCGAGGCCGTGGCCGAGCGGGGCGACCTGAACAATACGATTGTGATCTACTCCAGCGACCACGGCGAGATGCTCGGCGACTGTGGCCGGTGGCACAAGAGCCACTGGCGAACGCCCTCGGCGGGCATCCCTATGATCTTGGCCGGTCCCGGCATTGAGGCGGGTCGGACGTGTGAGACGCCGGCGGCACTGCATGACCTGTCGGCGACGATGCTGGATTTCGCCGGCCTTCCCGCCATGGAAGACACCGATGCGCGAAGCCTGCGTGCCGTGCTGGCCGGCCAGACGGCGGCGCCTCGTTCATGCGTTTGCGTGGGCCTGGCGGACTGGCGGATGATCGTCGACGGTGAATGGAAGTGCGTGTGCTGCGACGGCCAGGCGCCACAACTGTTCAGCCGCCGCCAGGATCCATGGGACGAGCACGATCTCGCCGCTCGCTATCCCCAGATCGTCTCGCGCATGGCCGCTGGGCATGCGCACGCTTAGGGAGCGACGCCGACCCGGCGGGCTGGCGGCGCCTTGGGTTCGATGCTTCGATCCGGACCGCGCAGGCGCATATCCAAAGGCGGCACCACGTGGCGAACGGATCCGCCTACAGTCTGTGCAGCACGTGCGGATGCCAGCCCAGCAAGGCCAGCATCACCGCGAAACCCACCAGGTAGCCGACGGCCACGTGCCATCCATGCCGTGACCAGTTCCAGACGGACCTGGCCTCGGGAAACATGTTGGTCAGTGCCACGCCCGCCGAGGATCCGAACCACGTCATGGACCCGCCATAGCCGACGGCGTAGGCGACATAGCCCCAATCGTAACCGCCTTGATCGATCGCCAGCTTCGTGAGCGGGATGTTATCGAAGACCGATGACAAAGCACCCATCGCGAAACAGCTCATCCAGCTCGCCTCGGGCAGCGCATCCACCGGCATGAGCGATGCGCACCACACGAGCATGACCAGGAACAGACTGCCTTTGAGCGACAGGCGCAACTCGTGCCAGTGGGTCTTGCGGAAGCAGGCGCCGACCAGCAGGGCCACCCATACGCCCGCCGCGGGAAAACCGGTCAGGAGATTGGCCACGATCGCACCGGCCAGGATGCTGGCCACGATCAGCAAGCGGACTCCATCGACGCGGCGGTCCTCACTCGCCCGCGTGATCGGGTGATGGCGTTGCTGCTGGTGGGCGGCCAGCAAGCCGAATACGGCCAGGCTCGCGATGGCCCCAACGTAGGCGTTCAGCATGTCATAGGCAGACACGCCGTCGATCCACATCATCGTGGTGGTCGTGTCACCGACCACGCTGCCGGCCCCGCCAGCATTGCTGGCAGCCACGATCGCGGCAAGATACCCGGGGTGGACGTGGCCGCGGAAGACGATGATCGCGATCGTGCCGCCAATCATGGCCGCGGCGATGTTGTCCAGGAAGGAGGACAATAGGAAGATCGTCACCAGAAGCATCAGGCCGCCCTTCCAGCCTGACGGAAGCCACCGGGGCAGCACGGCCGGCAGATGCGACTCCGCAAAATGGCGAGACAGCAGAGCGAAGCCCATCAGCAGGCCAAACAGGTTCAGCAGCAGCGACCACTCGTCATGAAAGTGGCCGAACACATCGAACGGGGTGGCAAGGACGCGGTAGGCGGTGATGGCCACCAGGCCGACCAACGCGACTTCAAAGGTGCGGCGATGGAGCACCGCCACGCCCAACAAAACCAAGGCGAACAGAAGAAACTCCAGGCGAATGCCCGCCACCAGCGGCGGCGCAGCCGAACCCGCCTGGCCGGCTGCGTGGGGCTCTGCCTGCGCCGGGCTCGCCGACAGCAGGATGGCGGCAGACAAGCTGATCAGTAGCAGGGATAGCACTCGCAGCCGCGGGCAGAATCTCAAGATCACTGTGGCTCCTGCAGGAGATAGTCGCATTGGTGGAATGGGCAGCAATCGAGACACCACGGCGATGAACGGGGCCCTCGATGCAGATCTCTGACGGCGTCATCATCCACCATCCAAAGAGATTGCCTCCGAATCGTGTCAGCTTTGTGCAAAAAAGCCCTCATGAAACGTGAAACTGCCGCTGATCTTGCTGGCACTGAAAGGCAACGCAAGAACGTTCTCGTGCGGCACGCCGTCAATGGTCACGCCGGGAAGACTTCTGAACCCAAACCGTTCGTAGTAGCCCGGATCGCCCACGAGCACGCAACCTTCCGCTCCCAATGCCCTCAGCGCAGACAGCCCTTCGCGCATGAGCGATCGTCCTATGCCCCGTTTCTGCAACTCCGGCAGGACAGAAATGGGGCCCAGCCCGTACCAGCCGGGTCTGCCATCGGAGACGACCACGGGCGAGAACGCTATGTGGCCCACGACCTTGCCCTCGGCTTCTGCAACCAGCGAGATCATCAGCGCGCCCGCATTTCGCAACGCGCTGACAATAAACTGCTCCGTGTGGTTGCCATGCGGACAATCCGCAAAGGCAGCTTTGGTGACTTGGGATATCGACTCGAAGTCCGACTCGGTTTCACCGCGGATGGTAACGTTCGCGTCCAATGCACACCTCGCGCCCCAGCGACTGACGGATGATGGTTTCCCGAATGCCTTTTGCCGACGACAGCCGTCAGCGGTTTCATCATCGTATCTGCCCGCCGTGCCTTGGCAAGCGGATTCCCCACCGACGCTTCCTTCGACATCGACCCCTGGCCTGTTTGATCACCTTCATGACGGCAGGCCCAGGCGGGCGAACTGCTCGCGAGGTGCGTCGAGGCGGCTCAGGGTCTGCGCCAGGGCGTGCTGCATGCGGGCGAGACCGGCGGCGTCGTGATCGGCGAGGTTCGTCAACTCGCTCGGGTCGGTGGTGCGGTCGCTCAGCCACGTGGGCGTCCCCCACCAGTAGCGATTGATGTGCCGATCGGCAAGCACCGGCCGGCAGCGACCGTCGTAGGCGCCTAGCTCGCACGGCAGGAACTTCGCCAGGCACGAGCCGTACCAGTTCAGCGGCTGGTTGCCCGCCACCGGCGCCTGGTGCAGAGTCCAGCGGCCGTCGGTGATCGACACGCTCTGGCCGAACTGGCCCATGATGGCGAAGTCACGCGTGGGGGCGGAGGCGTCGGTCAAGGCCGGCAGCAAGTTCACGCCATGGATGTCCGCCGGGCAAGGCCGTCCCACTGCGGCCAGCACCGTCGGATAGATGTCCACCAACTGCACGAGCTGCTGGCGCCGCTGGCCGCACCCGCCCGGATGGGCCACGATGAACGGGATGTGTCCACACGCCGCGAACTCATGCGTTTGCAGCTTGCCGATGCGGCCGTGATCGCCGTTGAACGTGCCATGATCCGTAGTCAGGATGACGACGGTGTCCTTCCACAGGTCGTTGCGGTCCATGGCCGCCACCAACTTGCCCAACGCGCGATCGACCAGCACGACGTTGGCGGCATAGCGCGCCCGGGCATTCTGGAACGCCTCGGGCGTCATCTGCCCGCGCCATGGCGCGTACGGCCAATTGGCCGCGGGGAAGCGGCTGTAGCCCTCGGGGTCGAACAGCTTCACCAGCTCTTCGGGCGGGTCGAGGGGCTCATGCGGATCGAAGCAGTCGATGTGCAGATAGAAGTTCTCGTGCGCTTGGTTTGCGTCGAGCCACTCGGCCGACCGCGCGAAGACCTGCGGGCTGAACCAGTCGTCCTCGGTGCGGCGGATGAACTTCACGTTCCGCCAGTGGCGTTCGTTCTTCGCCAGCCGCTCCGACGGCGGGCAGTCGAAGTCGACGGGGTCGGTCCGCCAAGCGTCGGCCTCCTTGCCGCGGATAAACTCGAAGCCGCTGTATCCCATGTGGTAGTTGCCGCTGCCCTGCTCCCACAGGTGGAAATGATCGGTGACGAGATAGCTGACCGGCAGCTTCTGCTGGGCCATCTTCGTCAGCGACTGGTTCGGCGGGCCGGACACCTGCCGCGGCAGGTCGCGGTCGTCCTCCTCCAGCGGCCCCCAGCCTCGCCAGAGGAATTCGTAGCGGCCGGTGTAGATGTCGCGGCGCGCGGGCATGCAGGGCGTCGAGCCGCAGTAGCACTGGTCGAAGACCGTGCCCTGGGCCGCAAGGCGGTCGATGTTCGGCGTAGGCACGACCCAGTGCGGGGCCTCGCGGCTGCCGCATTCGTCCAGCGGTCGGCCAAGGTTGTATGGGCCGCAGTGGTCGCGGCGGAGCGTGTCACAGACGATGACGATGACATTCATGACTGGGCCTTTCGAGGGATGGCGGCCTCCAGGCCGCCGCCCATCACGACTGACAGCGCACCAACCGGTCGAGGCATGCCGGCGAGTCGCAACGACGCGGCGCTTCGGCATGGCACCCGTCGGGACTTATGCAAGACGGCTTAGTACCGGCACACGCGGCTGATGCTCTGCTTGAAATCGCGGCGGGAGATGACCTTGCCGTCGGGGCCGAGTTCGACGAGCGTCCCGGCCTGTTCGACGGCCAGCACGTTGCCGTTGGGCAGCCTCTGGGCGTCGAGCACAACCGTGAGATTATCGGTGTTGCTCCATACAACCTCGTGGTCGGGCGTGTACTCGCGGACGACACCCGCCGTCGTCAGCGTCACCAGCGTGTTTCCATTCTCCAGGCGCTGGGCCGCCTGCGGGTCCTGCACGCCGTCCAGATGCCAGACCTCCTTACCCTCGCCGTCGATCTCGACCACGCGGTTGGCTTGGTGCAGACATACCAGCGTATTGCCGCTTTCGAGGCGCGTGGCCATGGCCGGCCGGCCCTGCAGCGGCAACTGCCACGCCGTCGAACCGTCGGGTTTGATCTCCAGCACCTGCTGCGCGTCGGAACAGGCGACCAGCGTGTTGCCGTTGGGCAGACGCTGCACGCTCATCGCCCCGCCGGGCAGGTCCTTCTTCTTCCACACCTCCAGGCCGTTGGCGTCGTATTCGGCCACGTACCGCCCCCCGTAGCTGGCCACCATGCGATGCCCGTTGGGCAGGCCCTGGCAGCCCCAGGACGACTCGACCTTGACGCGGAACACCTCGTTGCCGTCGGCGTCCAGCTCGATCACGGCGTTCTGCCCGGGCACGCACAAAAGCGTTCGGCCCAGTTCCGGCTGGCCCGGCGGCACGGGGAACACGAGCTTGGCGGTCTGGCCTTCGGTCTGAACCCATTTGAGCCACTCGCCGGCGGCGTGCTTGCGGGCATCCGGCGGCTCGTAGGCGCTATACGGAATCTTCTGCCCCGTCAGCCCGCGGAGAACGAGGATGCTCTCGGTGCGGGCCGTCACGTCCTCCGACGACAGGCCGCGAACGAGCGCCGCCAGGCACGCGCGGTCGCCGGTGTCGGCCAGGATGCGGGCGGCGGCAAGGCGGACACCCTCGCGCGGATCGTCCAGAAGCGCCCGGATCTCCGCGGCGTCCGCGCCGGCCACGGGCAGCGCCGCAACGGCCACCCCCGCCTTGGCCGCGGCATTGCCCTTGATGGCCTTGCGCAGCAGGTCGGCGTCCTTGGGACCGGCGGTCGCCGCGACGGCGGCCGATAGCGCACGCTGAATCCGCGGATCGGGATACACCCCGGCCACGTCGAGCACCTCGGCCGCCAGGCCCTTCATGCCGCGCGACTGGATCAGCCGCAAGGCCGCCAGCATCGTGGTGTCGCCGGCGCGGAAGTTGGCCCGGCGGAGGATGTCCTCGGCCCGGGTGCGGATCTCGGCGTCGTCGGACTTGGCGGCCGCGCGAAGGGCGCTGTCGGGGATGGTGGCCATCGCGAGCAGGCGCTGGGTCGCGTCCTCGCGGTCCTGGTAGCGGTCGGCGCCAAGCTGCTTGATCAACTGGTCGATCAGGCCGGTGCCCGCATTGTCGGCATATACGCGCCGCAGGTACGCCGCGACGCCGTTGGCGTCAGGGGCGATGCCGTTGTTTACGAGCCAGTTCGCGTCGCGGCTGGGCGCGGGGGCAGACGTGGCCGGTGCCGCCGCCTGCGACGTGGCCGCGGCGGCCAGCACTGCGACGACAACGAGAAGGCTGTTCAGACGACCGCGCGCCGCCAGGAGGTAGTGAATCATGCTGTCTCCAGGGCCCTGACATCGGTTGCCTCAGCAACACCGGGCCGATCCACACGATTCTACCTCCTGCGCCGCGTGGCGGGCAATCGCATCTCGCCCATGCCGGCGTCTACGAGGCCTTTCGCGCCGGCGGCAGCAGCGCGTCAAAGGCCTGCTCGTACGAGGAGCGGTCGCGATCGTTGATCCAACGCTTCACCTCGCGCCCGTCACGGAAGAGGATCACCGTGGGGATGCGCTCCACCTTGTAGGCCAGCTCCAGGTCACTCGCGGCATCAACGTCGGTCTGCGCGAACTTCACCCGGCCCTCGTAGGCCCGGCCCAGTTCGGCAAACAGGGGCGTGAACCGGCGGCAGTGCGGGCACCAGGTTGCGTAGAACTCGACGGCCACGGGCATGGACGAATCGAGCACCTCGCGTGCGAACTGCGCTTCATTCTGAATCTGCGACATGCGGTCAAGCATGACCGGCTCCTTGTGTCTGACGGACCGTTCCCCCGCGCATTCCTTGCCGGAGGCCGAAGCATTGTAGGCGCGATGAATATCCCAGCGATTTATTGCTGATGGGATCCAAGGGCGGCTGCCTGGTCAAGGGAGGGCGGCCACCCATCAGACGAAGTCAGACAGAGGTCTTAGTCTAGGTCCCACGGCACGTGGTCGGGGTTTGCCTGCGGCAGGCGCGCGCCGGTTTCCTCCAGCCAGTCCGAAAACATCTTGTCAACCGCGCCGCCAGATCGGGCCGCTCGGCCGCCAGGTCTCTCGTCTCGCCCACGTCGTGGGTGACGTCGTACAGTTCCAGCCGCAGGGCCCGTGCAACGGTTTGCCTCAGGCAACACCGGGCCGATCCAGGTGATTTTGCTGCAGAGGATGACGCCTTCTGCGCCTACGGCAGCAGCCGCCTGTTCATCAGCTCCGCCTCGCGCGTACCCGCCAGCAGCCCCTGGCGGATGTCGGCCGGCGGCACGTCCCGCAGGGGCACGCCCCGGCCCGCCGCCATCGCCGCAGCCACCCCGGCGGCATGGCCCATCAGGCAGCCGGTGGGCATGATGCGGGCGCTGGACAGGGCCAGCCGGTCGGCTGAGAAGCACCGCCCCGCGACCAGCACATTCGCCGTCCTCCTGGCGAGCAAACTCCGGTAGGGAATCTGGTATGGCGGCACGATCTCGGAAAAGCCGCTGTCGTCGAGGCTGAAGACGCCGTAGGCAACGCTGTCATCGAAATGCCGCCCCGCGCGCACGTCGGCGGCGGTGAGGATGTAATCGCCCTCCACGCGGCGGCTCTCGCGAAGGCCAAGCACCGGCGCGGCATAGTCGAAGACGTACGATGCATCGTGGTTCAGCTGGAAGTCCCGCACCGCCCGCAGCACCTGGCGGCGGAAAATCTGCTCGGTGTCGCTGTGCCCCTGGCCGGTGGCGGTGTCCCACTCTTCGGCAAAAGGTTTGAGCTTCAGGGCGATCCGCCCGCGGGGTTCGCGCCAGATACTGTACGGTGCCGGATCGCCCGCCTCGTCGGCGGGCACGATCTGCGGCACGGGGGCATCGGTCTTCCGCAGAAAAACCAGCAGGCTGGGTTTGATCACCCGCCCCTCCACCGGCAAGGCCGGGGCGCCGGCGTGGCGGCTGAAAATGCCGTCGCCGGTGGCGTCGATGAACACCTTCGCCTCCACCCGCTGGGTGAGCGAACGATTGTGGACGACGGCGCTGCGCATCGTGCCGCCGTCGCAGAGGGCGCCGATGACGTCGGTGCTGTAGAGGATCGCGACACCGAACCGCCTCGCAAGGCGCTGCAGCGCGATCGGCAGCACGTTGTGGTCGAACGTGTGGTTGACGAAGTCGTGCCGGCGGTCGATCGTGATGTGCCATCCGTGCTGCTCTCCCATGGCCTCCAGCGAGACCATCTCGTCGACGACGGAGTCGAACACCGCCCCCAGCCCCACCGGCGGGCCGCCGCTGTAGGAGAAGTTGCCCACGCCGCCGCCGGCGCCAAGGCCTCCCAGCATTCCCAGCCGCTCGATCAGCAGCGTCCTGGCGCCCGCCCTGGCCGCGCCGCAGGCTGCGCCGAAACCCGCCAGCCCGGCGCCGGCGACCACCACGTCATAATTCCCGATCGATGGAATGTCGCTCATCAGTCAAGGTCCCATGGTACGAAGTCGGGGTTTGCCTGCGGCAGGCGAGCGCCGGTCTCCTCCAGCCAGTCCGAAAGCATCTTGCTCATCCGCGCCACCAGGTCGGGCCGCTCGGCCGCAAGGTCTCTCGTCTCGCCCACGTCGTGCGTGACATCGTACAGTTCCAGCCGCTCTTCCTCGAAGAAGCGGATGAGCTTGAAGTCGCCCATGCGGATGGAGCAGCCGGGCGTGCCTCCCTGGTTGCCGTAGTGCGGGTAGTGCCAGTAGATGGCCTGGCGATCCAGCCCGCCGCTGCCGGTGAGCAGGGGCATGAGGCTGCGGCCGTCGAGGTGCTGTTGCGGGCGGGCGTCCAGGCCCGCCGCCTCCAGCAGCGTGGGATAGAAGTCAGGGCTGGTGACCGGCGTGCGGCAGACGGTGTCGGGCGGGATCACGCCCGGCCAGCGGACCAGCAGCGGGTCGCGCGTGCCGCCGTCGTACATCCAGCCCTTGCCCTCGGCCAGCGGCTTGTTGCACGTGGGGCTGCCCTCGGCCGTGCAGAGCCCGCCGTTGTCGGAGGTGAAGATGACGATCGTGTTCTCGGCGATGCCCTCCTCCTGCAGCGTGCGGAGCACCCGCCCGACGTTCCAGTCCAGGTTCTGCACCATCGCGGCGTAGGAGGCATCGCTCTGGAACAATCGCCGCCTCACGCGCTGGTCCTTCTTGTGCTCGCAGGGGAAGTGCTCGCCAACGGCCAGGGCCTTCGATTCATCCAGCCCCAGGACATCGGCCTTGGCCTTGTACTTCGCCGTCCACTCCGGCCGCACTTGGATGGGCGTGTGCACCGCGTAGTGCCACAGGTTCAGGAAGAAAGGCCGCCCGTCGCGCTTGCGGATGAGCGAGATCGCCTCGTCAGTCAGGCGGTCGGTGAGGTACTCGCCGGGCGGGCCGTCGGGGAGGGCGGGGTTCTTGTACGGGCTGAAGTAGGACGGCGGGTAACCCATGTGACAGCCGCCGACGTTGACCTCAAAGCCGTGGCGGTCCGGCCAGTAGTCGCGCTCGCCCAGGTGCCACTTGCCCACGTGCCAGGTGGCGTAGCCGCCCTCGTGCAGGGCCTTGGCGAGCGTCACCTCCTTGTGCGGCAAATAGAACAGGTACGGGGTCGAGAGCATCTTGCCCTTCTCCATGCCCGCGATGTAGTTGGTGATGGGAATGCGGCTGGGATACTTGCCCGTCATGATCGACGCCCGGGCCGGCGAGCACACCGGGCTGGCCGCGTAGGCGTCGGTGAATCGCACGCCCTGCTGCGCCATCGCGTCCAGGTGCGGCGTCTCGTAAAACCCGCTGCCGTAGCAGCCCAGGTCCTTCCACCCCATGTCATCGATCAGGATGAATATGATGTTCGGACGAGTCATTGATTGTCTCCGTAAGAACGGACATCATAGTCATTGACTGCTTTGCGCGGAATACCCTTTCCTGCCGACGACGTGTCGGCTGTCGCGGGCGTTCTGGCGATGTTAACCGCCGCCTCGCCACTGTCGAGAATGGAACAGGACCACCCTATGAGTTTCTATGACGAACTCGCCGGCGAATACGACATCCTCGTCGATGCCGCGTCGCGCCTCGCCTCGGGGATGAAGTTTGCCGACTGGCTGCTGCAGGCGCACGCCCCCCGGCGCGTGCTGGACACTGCCTGCGGCACGGGCATGTATGCCCGCCTCCTCGCCGAGCGCGGCGTGCAGGTGACGGCCGCCGACCTCGAGCCGGCGATGATCGCCCGGGCCCGGCGCGACCCGCAGCACGGGACGGCCATCGAGTGGCTGTGCGCCCCGATGCAGACGATTGCCGACCACGTCCAAGGACCCTTCGACGCCGTGCTGTGCATGGGAAACTCGCTGCCCCACCTGCTGAGCGACGCCGACCTAGCCGCGACGCTGACGGGCTTTCGCCGCCTGCTCAAAGCCGGCGGCCTGGCCGTAATCCAGCTGCTCAACTACACCCGCGTGCTGGGCCGTCACGAGCGGATCGTGGGCATCACGCGCCACCAGGGCGACAACGAGACCCGCGAGTACATCCGCTTCTACGACTTCCTCGAAGGCCGCCTCCGCTTCAACGTCCTCGTGATCCGCTGGGCCGACGGCCAATGCGAGCACCAGTTGCACCACACCGACCTGCGCCCCTACCGCCCCGAGGAGGTCCGCGCCGCCTTGCTGGCGGCCGGCTTCGCCCGGGTCGATCTCTTCGGCACCCTCGACGCCCAACCCTTCGACCCAGCCGCCAGCGAGACCGTGATGTGCGTCGCCCGATAGCGACGGTGGCGGGCCCCGCGCCTTGCCCGTGCGAACGGGCGCCACTGAGCTTGAAGGCGGGAACCTTCGCTGCTATGTTGGCGTCTGCGGCTGGAGGACCCCGGCCAGCCCCTTACGGAGCCACGCAACATGGATGCACAATCTGGGCTGCTGACCCAGCGATTCAAGCAGAGCTTCGCCAGCGATGTCCGCCTGCGCGGCAAAGACTACTTCCTCGACGGGGCCGTGGCGATTGTCAAACGAACCGGCGAGACCGCTTCGGCCTACGTTCAAGGTAGCCGGAGATACCAGGTCCGGCTGGCCTGGAATGCGGGCGAGATGAGCGCCGCATGCTCCTGCCCTTACTCTTCGAGGTATGGCCTCTGTAAGCACATATGGGCGACCCTGCTGGAACTGGACGCGCCGGGCAATCTTGAGGAAGACGAGGATGACGAGGGTGACTTCGAGGAAGTCGACGACGAGTACCTCGACGCGCCACAGGCCCCTGCTATCCGAAGGCAAGGCAGGGCCAAGCCGCATCGGCCGCCGGCGTGGCAGGAGGCGTTGGACTCCCTGGCAAGCGCCGCCAGCTTCTCGGATCGCGGCCCCGCCTGGCCGGCGGGCGATCAACTCCTGTACGTGGTGAACCTCCAGGAGACCCTGACCTCCGAGGCCATGGTGCTGGAGACGATGTGCCGCCGGCTCAAGCGCAACAGCACATCGGCCTGGACGATGGCCAAGCCCCGCTCGCTGAGCCCGGAGATCGTTCCCGTCCTGCCGACCGCCGAGGACCGCACCATCGCCGCTCGGCTGCTGGGCGGACAGGCCGGGGGCTACTATTACAGCTCTTCCTACGGCTACTCGTCCTTTCGCCTCCTGCCGCAGCTTCGCGACGAACTGCTCCCGCTCCTGTGCCGCACGGGGCGGTGTCTGGCGCGCGCGGGTCGCGGCGGCGCGATTGCGCCGCTGGCCTTCGACGACGGCGGCGCCTATGACTTCTGCCTGGCCGTTCGCCGCCAAGCGGGTGCCAAGCAGTACACGGTCGAGGGCGAACTCCGCCGAGGGGACCGGCGAGTCCCGCTGTCCCAGCCCGCGCTGCTGCTGGCGGGCGGATGGGTCTTCCTCGACGGGCAGGTCGCCCCGCTGAACGATCACGGCGCGTTCCAGTGGATCGCCCTGCTCCGCCGCCAGGGACCGCTCGAGGTTCCCTCTAAAGAAGGCGAGCAACTGCTGGAGCGGCTGCTGCAGATGCCCGCCCTGCCGGCGATGGACCTGCCACCCGAACTGCAGTACCGGCAGGTGTCGGTGGCGATGGCGCCGTGCCTTCGCCTCCGCGCGCCGAAATCATTCGAGGGCCAGGCGCTGGTGGCGACGCTGGAATTCGACTACGCGGGCCTCCGCGCCAAAGAGGGCGACCGCCCGTGCGGCTTCTTCGACGCCGGCTCTCGGACGCTGACGGCCCGCGATGCAGCCGCCGAGGCCCATGCCGTCCAGCGACTGGAGGCGCTCGGCGCCTCCCGCGGCGGCTACGATGAACACCGCCGCCTGGCCCCCAATCGCCTGCCGCGTGTCGTGGCCGAGCTCATGGGCGAGGGCTGGCGCGTCGAGGCCGAGGGCAAGCTCTATCGCTCCGCCGGCTCGGTCCGCATGTCCGTGGCCACCGGCCTGGACTGGTTCGAGCTGCACGGCTCGGCTGACTTCGACGGCCAGTCCGTCCCGCTGCCCCGGCTGCTGGCGGCGATGCACAAGGGCGAATCGTTCGTCACGCTCGACGACGGCAGCATGGGCGTCCTGCCGGAGGAGTGGCTGCGGAAGTACGGCATGCTGTCGGGGATGGGCGAGACCGAAGGCGACCACCTGCGCCTTTCCCGCTCACAGGCGTGCGTGCTGGACGCACTGCTGGCGGCCCAGCCGCAAGCGTCGTGCGACGAAGCGTTCGACCGCCTCCGCAAGGAGCTTCGCCGCTTCGAGGCCATCGAGCCTGTCCCGCCGCCCGAAAGCTTCCGCGGCCAACTGCGACCGTACCAATGCGAGGGCCTGGGCTGGCTTCACTTCCTGCGGAAGTTCGGCTTCGGCGGATGCCTGGCCGACGACATGGGCCTGGGCAAGACCGTGCAGATCCTGGCCCTGCTGGAGCATCGCCGCCTGGGGCCCCACGACGAGGGCGGCCGTCGGCCCTCGCTGATCGTCGTGCCCCGCTCCGTGCTGTTCAACTGGCGCCAGGAAGCGGAAAAGTTCACGCCGCATCTTCGCATCCTCGACCACTGCGGCATCGACCGCGTCAAGGACTCCCTCGACCACCTGGCCGACTACGACGCCGTGCTCACCACGTACGGCACGCTGCGACGGGACGTGACCGCCCTCAAGGACATCGCCTTCGATTACGTCGTGCTCGACGAATCGCAGGCCATCAAGAACGCCGCCACCGCCTCGGCCAAGGCCGTCCGCCTGCTCCAGGCCCGCCATCGCCTGTGCCTCAGCGGCACGCCCGTAGAGAACCACCTGGGCGAATTGTGGAGCCAGTTCGAGTTCCTCAACCCCGGCATGCTCGGCCGCGCCAGCGTGCTCAACCTGGCCTCGGGGGACAGCCAGGACGACGACGCCACCCGCCAGCTTCTCGCCCGGGCGCTGCGGCCGTTCATCCTTCGCCGCACCAAGTCGCAGGTCGCCAAGGACCTGCCCGAGCGAACGGAACAGACGCTCTATTGCGAACTTCAGGGCCCCCAGCGACAGATGTACGACGAACTCCGCGACCACTACCGCAAGGCCCTGCTGGCAAAGGTCGAGTCCGATGGCATCGGCAAGAGCAAGATCCAGATCCTCGAGGCGCTGCTGCGACTCCGCCAGGCCGCCTGCCACGTCGGCCTCATCGACAAGGCTCGCACCGCCGACCCCAGCGCCAAACTCGAGGCCCTGCTGCCCCAACTGCAGGAGGTGCTGGCCGAGGGGCACAAGGCCCTGGTCTTCTCGCAGTTCACCAGCCTGCTGCGGATCCTCCGCGACCGCCTGGAGGAGCAGAAGGTGGATTACGAGTACCTCGACGGCCGCACGCGCGACCGTCAGGCCCCCGTCAATCGCTTTCAGCAGGACCCCGCCTGCGGGCTGTTCCTCATCAGCCTCAAGGCCGGCGGCCTGGGCCTGAACCTGACGGCCGCTGACTACGTCTTCCTGCTGGACCCGTGGTGGAACCCCGCGGTCGAAGCGCAGGCCGTGGACCGCGCCCATCGCATCGGTCAGACACGGCAGGTGTTCGCCTATCGCCTCATCGCCCGCAACACCGTCGAGGAACGCGTGCTTGAACTGCAACAGAAGAAACGCGACCTCGCCGACGCCATCATCAACGCCGACAACAGCCTCATCCGCACCCTCAGCCGCGAGGACCTTCAACTGCTGCTGCAGTGACCCCTACACGAAAGGCTCAACATGAAGCGGGATACCGAATGGCTTCGCCAGCGTCGTTTCGGCGCGTTCTGCCACTACCTCTGCGGGCCCGAGCTGACGGCCGACCAGTGGAACCGCCGCGTCGACGCGTTTGACGTGCGGGCGCTGGCCGACCAGCTCGAACAGGCTGGCGCGAGGTACTTCTTCCTCACGATCGGCCAGAACAGCGGCCACTTCTGCTCGCCCAACGCCATGTACGACCGGCTCACGGGCATCGCGCCCAGCAAGTGTTCGCGGCGCGACTTGATGCTTGAACTGGCCGAGGAACTCGGCCGCCGCGACATCGCCGCGATGGCCTACCTGCCCGCCGGCGCGCCCGCCCACGACAAGCAAGCGATGGCTGCACTCGAATGGGAATGGGGCTTCCAGGGACCCTGGCCGCAGTGCCACGGCGGCCCTACCACCGGCAAGCGACTGGCCGCCTTCCAGCGCAAGTGGGAGTCGATCATCCGCGAGTGGTCCACTCGGTGGGGCCCCAAGGTGCGGGGCTGGTGGATCGATGGATGCTACTTCGCCGACGACATGTATAAGCACACCGAAGAGCCCAACTGGCACAGCTTCGCGGCCGCCCTTCGCGCGGGCAACGAGGACAGCCTGCTGGCCTTCAACCCCGGCGTGCAAGCGCCGGTGATCGTGCATTCGCCGGAGGACGACTTCACCGCCGGGGAAATCGACTACCGCCTGCCGGCTGCACCGTGGAAGGGCAACGCCCTATACCACATCCTGAGCTTCCTGGGGCCCACCTGGGGCGCCGCGCCGCCCCGCTTCAACGACGCGCTGGCCTGCGGCTTCAGTCGCTACATCATCGACCAGGGCGGCGTTATCACCTGGGACGTCCCCATCACCGAAGCCGGCGCCATCCCTGATGCGTTCGCGAGACAACTCAAAGCCATCGGCCAGGCCTGCGTCTCATAGGGCGGGCAGGCTTGACCATCAACCGCCCGTACACATGCTTTTGCCCCTGCGGGGCCTGCCTGCCGGCAGGCAGGCTAAAAGCATGGCACCCGGCAACTAGGGCGGCGGCCTGGGAAGGCCGCCACCCGCCACCGATCCACCAGTTAACGAGTCAACCAGCTAACGACCCCCGCGCCTCAGGCGAGATACTTCTTGTCGGCGCGGGTGAAGGGTTTGATCTCGGCGGCCATGTCGTTGTAGCCGCTCTTACCCATCAGGGCGAAGGTGGCCAGCTTGCCCAGTTCGACGGCGGGCTGGTCGTAGGCGTTGATGTTCAGCAGTTCGCCGGCCAGGCTGGTGGTGTACTCATAGAGGAAGATGAACTCGCCGACAGAGAACGGGGTGATGCCGTCGAACTTCAGCGTCACGCTGGGCCGCTTGGATACGGCCAGGGCGTACTCGGTGGCGACCTTCTCGGCGTTCAGCAGCTTCGAAAGCTTGCTCTTGCACAGGTAGCCCAGGCCGGCTACGTCGGTGAAGACCTCGGGGATCCGCACGTCGTTGGGCTGCTTCTCGACCTCAAGGAAAACGGTCAGCTTGTCGTTGGGTCCCTCGCGATACAGCTGCACCTGGCTGTGCTGGTCGGTCGTGCCCAGCGCCTTGATCGGCGTGGGGCCGGTGAACACCTCGGCCCCCGTGCGGTCGGTCTTCTTGCCCAGCGACTCGGCCCACAGCTGGCGGTACCAGTCCGCCAGCATGTACAGGCGGTTGGAGTACGGCATCATCACGTGCATGGGCTTGCCCTTGGCCGTGAAGGCGATGTGCTTGATCGCGGCCAGCACGCACGCGGGGTTGTTCATCCATTCGGTGTTGGCGATCCGCGTCCTCATGGCCGCGGCGCCCATCAGCAGCGCGTCGATGTCGATGCCGCACATCGCCGCCGAGAACAGCCCCACCGGCGACAGGACGCTGAAGCGCCCGCCCACGTCGCCGGGCACGGCCAGCATGTCGTAGCCGTCGGCCTTGGCGATGCTGTTGAGCGTGCCCTTTTCCATGTCGGTGGTGGCCAGGATGTGCTTGTTGAAGTCCGCGCCCAGTCGCTTGCGGAGCAGTTCGCGGACGATCATGAACTGGCTGGCGGTCTCGGCCGTCTCGCCGCTCTTGGAGATGACGTTGACCAG
>CAZTVF010000001.1:85482-101187 GCA_964616985.1 uncultured Planctomycetaceae bacterium | reverse complement strand
GAAGCATCGCGTTTATGCATCTCGGATTTGAATCTGCGAATCCGCAATCCGCAATAGGCTGACCCTATCGATCGTCTTCCGTCGCCGCGACGGACGCCTCGCCACCTTCCTTGCGATCCTTCAGAGCGAGCACCTTGCGGGTGAACCAGCTGGAGAAGGGGTCCAGCAGCGAGTAGACCACGGGCACAACCAGCAGCGTGAGCATGGTCGAGCTCACCAGGCCGCCGATGATGGCGATGCCCATGGGCTGGCGGCTCTCAGCGCCGTCGCCGGTGCCGATGGCCGAGGGCATCATGCCGAAGATCATCGCCACCGTCGTCATCAGAATCGGCCGCAGTCGCACGGGGCCGGCGCGGCGGAGGGCCTCCATCTTGTCCAGCCCGTCGCGGTTGCGCAGCGTGTTGGTGTAATCGATCAGCAGGATCGCGTTCTTGGTCACCAGCCCCAGCAGGAAGATGAACGCCATGAACGTCATGATGCTCACGGTCTGGCCGAACACCAGCAGCGACATCAGCGCGCCCACGAACGCCAGCGGCAGCGAGAGCATGATCGTGAAGGGGTGCACGGGCGACTCGAACTGCGCCGCCAGCACCATGTAAATCACCAGCACCGACAGCAGCATCGTGACGGCCAGGTTGTGGAACGACTCGCCCATCATCTGGGCCGAGCCCGTCCACGTCGCCGTGTAGCCCGCCGGCAGCTTGAGCTCGCGGGTCATGGCCTCGATCTCCTTGACGGCGTCGCTGAGCACCTTGGTGCTGCGGAGGTTGGCCAGCACCGTCACCACGCGCTGGCGGTTGTAGCGGTTGATCTCCACCGGCACCGAGCTGGGGAGCACGGCCGCCACGTTGCGAAGCTCCACCGGCGTTCCGGGGGCCGAGGGCACCGACAGTTCCAGCAGGCGGTTGGCGTCGTTGCGCCCGGATTCCAGGAAGCGGACGGAGATGTCGTAGCGGTCGCTGCCGGCGCGGAACTTGCCGATCTCGGCCCCGCCGATGGCGGCGCGGATGGTGTCGGCCACGTCCAGCGGCGTGACCTGCAGTTCCTTGGCGCGGTCGCGGTTGACCATGATGCTGACCTCGGGGCGCCCGGGGTCGTAGCTGGTGTCGACGTCCATGAAGCCGCTGTCGGCCCGCAGGCGGGCGAGCATCTGGCCGGAGATGCGGTCGAGCTCCTGGAGACTGGGGCCGCACAGTTCGTACTGGATGATCGTGGATCGCCACCCGCTGTTGCCGCCGATGTTGCTGATCATCTGCACGGCGGTGCGGGCGTCGGGCACCTGGGCCAGCAGGGTCCGCACGCCCTCCATGACCTGGCGCTGGCTGCGGAGGCGGCGTTCCTGGCGGACCTTCTTGGGCAGGAGGCGCACGTACATGCTGCCCTCGTTGACCTTGCCCAGGTCGTTGGCGCCGATGGCGAAGAAGGTGTATTCCAGCTCGGGCGTGCCCTGGAGCTTGGCGCGGATGTCGTCCATCAGCTTGCGCGTCTGCGTGATCGACGCGCCCAGCGGGGCCTTGAGCAGGATTTCGAATTCGCCGCGGTCTTCCTGCGGCTGGAACTCGCTCTTGATGTACTTGCCCATGCTCATGCTGCCGATGAACAGGCCCGCGGCCAGCAGGATCACGATCAGGCGGTGGTGCAGGCACCAGCCCAGCAGGCGGCCGTAGCCCCTCTCGGCCAGCCCAAAGCCCCGCTCCAGGGCGCTGAAGATGAAGTTGCGCTTCGTCTGCTTGCGGAGCAGGCGGCTGGACAGCATGGGGTCGAGCGTGAACGACACGAGCATGGAGATGAGCACGGCGAAGGCGATGGTCATGCCGAAGGGCATGAAGAAGCGTCCGACGATGCCCTTGGTGTAGGCGGTGGGCAGGAAGACGGCAACGACCGACAGGGTGGTGGCCAGCACGGCCAGGCCGATTTCCTTGGTGGCGAACTCGGCGGCCCAGCTGGCGGACTTGCCGCTCTCGACGTGTCGCAGGATGTTCTCCTGCACGACGATGGCGTCGTCGATGAGCAGGCCGACGGCCAGCGTCAGGGCCATCAGCGTCATCATGTTCAGCGTGAAGCCCATCACCGACAGCATGATGAAGGTGGACAGGATCGACGTGGGCAGCACCAGGGCGCTGATGAACGTGCTGCGGAAGTTGAGCAGGAAGATGAGCACCGTCAGCACGGCCAGGCCGCCGCCGGTGATCAGGTGCGTCTCCACCTCGTGCAGCGAGCGCTTGATGTAGGTGGACATGTCGATGGTGATGTCGAGCTTGACGCCCTGGGCCTCGAGGTCCTTGCGGATCTTCTCGACCTCGGCCTTGATGTCCTCGGCGACCTGGACGGTGTTGGTGCCGCTCTGGCGGCGGACCTGCAGGGCCATGCCCGGCTTGTCGTCGCGCTGGGCGTAGGAGCGCTGCTCCTCCAGGCCGTCCTCGGCGTGGCCGACGTCCTTGAGGCGGATGGCGGCGTCGCCGACGGTGGTCAGCACCAGCTCGTCCAGCTCGGTGGTGGACTGGAACTCGGCCTTGGTGCGGGTGACCAGTTCGCGCAGGCCGTTCTCGATGCGGCCGCCGGGCATCTCGACGTGCTGTCGCTGCAGGGCCGCGCGGACGGCCTGCACGGTGAGGTTGTGCTGCTTCATCCGCCCGGCGTCCAGCCAGAGCCACAGCTTTCGGTCGCGGCCGCCGACGAGCTTGACGGAGCCCACGTTGGCGACGCGCTGGAGGCGTTCCTTGATCTGCTTGTCGGCGAGTTGGTAGAGCTCGCGGTCGCCCAGGTCGCCGGAGACGACCAGCGTGAGGATGGGGGCGGCGTCGAGGTCGATCTTCTCGATGACGGGATCCTCGATGTCCTGCGGCAGCTGCGAACGGACGGAATTGACGCGGGCCTGGACCTCCTGGTAGGCCACGTCGACGTTCTTCTCCAGCTGGAATTCAACGGTGATCAGCGAGTAGCCCTCGGCGCTGGTGGAACGGAGGGTCTTGATGCTGGCCAGGGTATTGACGGCCTCTTCGATGGGGTCGGTGACGCGGCTCTCGACGGTCTCGGGGTCGGCCCCGGGGAGCTTGGTGACGATGGAGACGACGGGGAAGTCGACCTTGGGGATCTGGTCCACGCCCAGCCCCGACAGCGACACCAGGCCGAACACGATCAGGGACAGGATGCCCATCGCCGTGAAGACCGGCCGCCGTATTGCGATCGAAGAGATAAACATGCTTCGCCTTTCTGGAAACTACGTGGGTGGCGGCCCGCCTAGGCCGCCGCCCAGCAATGGGCACCGTCATTCATCCGCACAGCTGACGGACTTCCACGTCGCTCGTTGTTCTCACCCCCAAACAAGTTTGGGGGTGGCACCGGTTGGGCACGCCCCGCGCCGGATGGATACACTCGCACCGAGTGGTTCCGACTCGCCCTACTTGTTCTCCACCGTCACCGGTTGCGTCGCGGCGGGTTGGGTGGCGGCGGGAGACACCAGGTACGCGGGCAGCGCGGCGCCGTTCTGCAGCGAGGCGGCGGGGCCCACGACCACCTTCTGCCCGGCGGCAAGGTCGGCCTTGACGACGGCGCACTCGGTCAGCCGCTCGGCCACCTGCACGGGGCAGCGGACCATCTTGCCGCCCTGGGCCAGGAACACGCACGATTCGCCCGCGGTGGTGATGATCGACTGCAGCGGCACGATCATGCCCAGCCCGCCGGGGGCCATGTCGATGTCGCCGGTGACGAACGCGCCGCTGACCAGCCCCCCGCCGGCGGCCAGCGGGACGCGGACGGCGAACGTGCCGGTGGCCTTGTCGACCGAGCGGACCACGCGGCTGACCGTCGCCTTCAAAGCGGCCTTGAGCAGCGGGCTGCGGAGCGACACCTCGGTCTTGCCCGGCACGATGGCGTCGAGGTAGCTCTCGGGCAGGCGGAGCTCGGCCTCGAGCTTGTCAGTGGCGGTGACCTCGATGACCTCGGTCTGCGGGGCGCCGGTGACATAGTCGCCGGGGCTCTTGAATCGCTTCGTGACGATGCCGCCGTACGGCGCGCGGACGGTGGTGTCGCGCAGGTCATCCTGCGAGACCTTCAGCGCCGTGGCAACCTCGTCCACGCGGGCCTTGGCGACGGCAATCTCGGTGGCCGTGGGGCCGTTGAGCGCCTCGTCGAGGCGGGCCTGGGCGGTCGCCCGCTGCGCCTTGAGCACGGCCAGCTCGGTCTGCACTTCCTCCAGCCGCTTCACGGGCAGGGTCTTCTCTTCCTCCACCAGCCGCTTGAAACGCACCTCCTCGCGGGTGCGGTCGGCGATGCGGGCGTCCAGTTCGGCCAGCACCTGCTTGAACTGCTCCACGCGCTCGGGGCGGACCTTGGCGGTGAGGTTGTCCAGCGTGGCCTGGGCCAGCTTGAGCGACGCCTCGCCGATGGCGGCGTTGTTGCGGAAGACCGTGCCGTCGATGCGAAACAGCACGTCGCCGGCCTTGACCGTCATGCCCTCGTCGAGCATGTTGCCCGCGGCGTCGGCGCCGAACTCCTCGATGCGGCCGTTGATGCGCGAGCCGATCTTGGCCACCACCAGGGCGTGCACGCGGCCGGTCACGCTGATGGAACTGGCGCCGAAGGGCTGCACCGGCACGAGCGAAAGGGCCTGGCGTTCCTCGGCCATCGCGGGCAGGGCCGCGGCCAGCACGGCCAGGCACACGGTGATGATGCGCTTGTCAGTCATGCATGAGCTCCTGAAGAATGTCCACGGGCTTTGAAGTCGGCTGGGTGGCGGCGGCGGCAGAGGGCGATGCCTTGGGCAAGGCGGCAGCCTCCAGCTCGTGCCACGCCACGAGGTATTCGGTCTGGGCCTGGTCCAAAAGGACGGCCTGCGTCGTGAGGTCGGCCAGCGACCGGGCAGCCCCGGCCTCGTCCTCGAGGCCTTCCTTGTACAGGCTGACGATGCGGTCGAGCCCCGCCCGCCGCGACGCCTCCAGCGTTCGCGCCGCCGTCATCTGGTCGGCCGCCAGCCGCACGCGAAGGGCGCGGAACTCCACGTCGTACAGCACGCCGAGGGAAACCAGCAGCGACCGCTGCTTCTCGACCTCGACCGTGGTCTTGGCCTGGTTGTACCGCCACAGCGTCGCCCCGCCGTCCAGCAGCGAGTGCGTCACCGAGAAGCCCCCCACGAACCAGGCGGGGTTGACCACCCCGGCCGCCCCCGTCCAGTTGAAGCTGGCGTTGAGGTCCACGTGCGGGAAGAAGGCGGCCATCTCCTTGCGGACGCTGCTGGCCGAGATCCGCCGCCCCAGGTCCTGCACGGCCAGCTCGGGGCGGGATTGCAGGGCCCCCTCCTCCAGCTCGGCCACCTGCTGGGCGGTGGGCACCGGCGGCGAGGCAGGCAAGGCGTCGTCGATCGTGAACTCCACGCCCGGCGGCAGCGACATCATCTGCGACAGCAGCAGGTGCGACTCCTGCACGCGCTGGCGGGTCTGGGCCAGTTCCAGATTCGCCTGCGCCACCGCCGCTTCCACCAGGGCCGTGTCGGCCGGCACGGTCATGCGGGCGTTCTCGAGGCTCTTGGCCACGCGCAGCACCTGCAGGCCGGCCTGGTAGGCGATGGTGGCGTTGCGTTCCTGGCGGCGGGCGCCGGCGTGGCGGGCGTAGGCGATCCGCACGTCGCGCCGCAGCAGCTGGATCGACCGATCCACCAGCAGCGCCTCCTGCCTCTGGCGGTCCAGGGCGATCTGGTAGGCGTACCACGTCACGCCGAAGTCCAGGGCGGGCATGACGGCCTGGACGGCGCCGAACTTCTGGTGCCGCTCGGCCACCTCCGAAACCACGCCGCCCTTCTCGACGAGGTTGGCGTTGCTGCGGAGCGTCTCGCCATACGCGGCCGTGCCCTTGGGCATGCCGTTGGACAGGGCGATGCGGACGGCGTCGTCCTGCAGTTGCAGGGCGGTCAGCCGCACGCGGAGATCCAGGCTGCCGGCGAGGGCGAGGTCTTCGCACTGCCGGGGCGTCAGCGGGATGTTGGGGTCGATCTTGACGTCGGCCACCTGCTGGTTGAGATAGCCGCGGAAGGTGGCGAGCTCGTCCTTGCGATGCACGGGGTCGGGCCCGCAGCCGGCCAGGACCGCGGCGGCCAGCGTGAGGATCGTAATAAAGGTACGCGGCATCATGGTTTCACCCCCAGCCCGCCCGTCAGAAGCTTCCACAGGATCGACATCCGCTCCTCCACCGGCAACGTCGCGGGCGAATTGGCAAACTGCTCGTTGAAGTTGAACGAGACGAACAAGACGAACTCGTGCAGCGTGGTCGCCGAGAGGTCGCCGCGGATAAGGCCCTGGTCCTGGGCGGCCTGGAGAAGCTCGCCCATCATCTTGTGCAGCTGCTCGTGCTTCTCGGTGCCGATCCGCCGCAGCTGGTCCTGCATGGCCAGCACCCGCATCGGCATGGCCGAGAGCATGATCTGGAAGAACGCGACGTTCTGGGCGCTGTAGCGGACCATCTCCAGGAGCATCCGTCGCAGCCGCTCCAGGGGGCAGGCCACGTCGACCAGCGAGGCCCGGACGTTCTGGAGGATCATGCCCATGTGCCGGGCGACGATGGCCTCGAAGAGCTCCTGCTTGTTCTTGAAATAGAGGTAGAAGGTGCCCGGGGCGCAGCCGGCCTCGGCCGCGATCTGCTGCATCGTCGCCTTCTGGTACCCGTGGTTGATCATCGCCCGCTCGGCCGAGTCGAGCATCGCCTCTGCCGCCGCGGCGTGCATCCGCCCGCGTAATGTATTGTCTGGCATCTCCATCGTTGACCTCTTGGGTTCGATAGTATTGTATCGGAAGTTCGTTCATTGGCAAGAAGCTAATTCATTCTACTGAATGTCATTCATACGTTATCCGTTTCACAGCAATGGCGGTGGCGGGGTGGCGAAGAGCCGCATTGGTAGGGTGCGTGGCTTGCCACGCACCATCGCGCCCCTACCCACGGTTTTGGTGCGTGGCAAGCCACGCACCCTACCAGGCAAGCTGCGCCGTGCCACAGCGCCCGTCACGCCATGAATCGCGGACAACCTGAAGATTTCCTCAACCTAAAGGCCGGTAGATTCGAAATATATACAGGATGTATTTGTCACTGAATGAGATCGATCCAGCGTCGCTGGTCGTGGACACGCCCGAGGCGATGACACGTGCTTGCCACGAACTCCGCCGCGAGGGCGTGTTCGGCTTTGACACGGAGTTTATCCGCGAGCAAAGCTATTTGCCGCGTCTGTGCCTGGTGCAGGCGGCGACGTCGAGCTTTGTCGCCCTGATCGATCCCTTCGCCGTGAACCTCGACGAGTTCTGGGCCCTGCTGCGAGATGAGTCGCTGGTGAAGGTCGTCCATTCCGGCGAGCAGGACCTCGAGATGTGCCATATTCATGGCCGGTGCACTCCGGCCAACCTGTTTGACGTGCAGCTGGCGGCCGGGCTGGTGGGGCTGCCCTACCAGATGTCTTACGGCCGGCTGGTGCAGGAGATGCTCGGCCTGGACGTGCCGCAGGGCCACAGCTTCAGCGACTGGTCGCGCCGCCCGTTGAGCAAGGACCAGCTGGAGTACGCCGCGGTGGACGTGACGTACCTGGCGGCGATTCACAAGGACCTGTCGGCCCGCCTGCACTCGCTGGGTCGCCAGGAGTGGTTGCGCGAAGAGATGGCCGCGGCGCTGGCGATGGAGTTCTGCCCGCCGCCGCACCAATCGTGGATGCGCGTGCGCGGGCGCGAACGCCTGGGCGCCAACAAGCTGGCGGTGCTGCGAGAACTGGCTGCCTGGCGCGAGTCTGCCGCCGCCGAGGCCGACGTGCCGACGAGGACTTTCCTTCGCGACGACGTGCTGATCACGCTGTCGGCCACCATGCCGACGACGGTGGCTGAACTGGCCGCGGCGCGGGGCTTTCCGCGCCCCCTGGCGCGCGAGCAAGGCCAGCGCGTGCTGGACGCCATCGAGCGAGGCCGCCGGGCCGACCCCTCGCAGTGGCCCGCGGCGGCGCCCCGGGAAATGGAGCTGGCCTCGCACCGCCAGACGGTCGACAACCTGATCGTCGCGGGCACGGCCATGTGCCAAACTATGCAGATAAGTCCTGAACTTTTCGCCAGCCGACGAACGTATACAGAGCTAGTGCACGCGATTCGCAAGGGCAGGCCGCTGGAAACGCTGCGAATGATGACGGGCTGGCGCAAGGGCCTGACGGAGCAATTGCTCCCGGGAGCGGGACTTTTATGATGACGATTGGGCACTTGTGCCTTGCCAGCCTGCGGCCGGCACGGGTATCTTCACGTGTCACTATTTCACCCTTCGGCATGGCGCGCGATCGCGACGAACCTGGGACACGGGGCCTTGGGGCCCGGGACCATGACTATGCGTAAGTATTCATTCATGACCATTCTTCTGCTGGCGGCGGCGCCTGCGGCATGGGCCGCCGTCAACGCCGTCACCAAGCCCAGCCAGGATGTCACCCTCTCGTTCGTCCGCCCCGGGCAGGTCAACGCGATCCACGTTAAGGAAGGCCAGGCCGTCAAGGCCGGCGACGTGCTGGTGGAGCTCGAGTGTGCGGCCGAGCAGATCGAGATGCTCCGCCTCAAGTTCGCCTCCGAGGACCAGACGAAGTTCAAGGCCGCCCAGGAGCAGCTGGCCCAGAAGCAGTTGGACTACCGCAAGATCAAGGAAGCCTTCGACCGCAAGTCGGCCACCTCGCAGGAAGTCGAGCACTCCGAGCTGGACGTGAAGATCGGCGAGTTGTCGGTGCAGCTGGCGAAGTTCGAGCACGAGCAGGATATCCAGAAATACAAGGAAGCCGTGGCCCAGATGGAGCGGATGAAGCTCCGCAGCCCCTTCGACGGCAAGATCGAGAAGATCACCGGCAAGGTGGGCGAATCGGTTAACGCCCTGGCCCCCGTCATCCGCGTGGTGAACACCGACCTGGTGCACGTGGAGGCGCCCGTGCCGCTGGCCGTCGCCCGCGGGCTCAAGGTCGGGCAGGCGGCCGACGTCGAGTTCATCGCCGTCCAGAACGCCCCCGCCGAGGCCAGCCCCTGCGGCAGGCTGGTGCACGTGGGCGCGGTGGCCGATTCGGCCAGCGAGACGCTGATGGTCCGCGTCGAGGTATGCAATCCCAAAGATCGTCCGGCGGGGGAGCACGTGAAGGTGACTTTCCGCCCTGCCACTCAACCCGCGAGCGCACCGAGCGCTTCGCCCAACATCGTCGTACAACCGAAGGAGTAGATCATGGCTGAGGCCGTCAACCCGCAGAAACACGTCGAAGACCAGGCCAAGGAGCAGACCGGGCAGCGCCAGGTCCGCCTCCGCGTCGACGAGCGCGACATGCGTTCGGCCTACGCCAACGCCGTCCGCACCAACGCCACGGCCGAGGAAGTCATGCTGGACTTCGGGGTCAACGCGGTCAACCCCGCCGCCCCGCAGGACCAGCCCGAGATCATCTTCAAGGTCACCGACCGCATCGTGATGAACTATCACTCGGCCAAGCGGTTCGCCATCATGCTCAGCCAGATGATCCGCCAGTACGAAGACCAGTTCGGCGTGCTGGAACTCGACGTCAACAAGCGTCGCAAGACCCCGAATTGAAGAGTAAACGGTAACCAGTAAAAGGTAATCAGTAACCGGTAACCGGTAACTGGTAAACGGTAGTCATTGAGACAGGCGTCCCCCGCCGCGGGATCGTGGCGGGGGATTGCTGTGCTCGCTTTTTGGCAGAACGCCGCCCGCACGAATTGCGCGGGCGGTAGCGTCCGCATTACGTCCGCCGAGCCTTGAGGATTGCATGACGCAAGTTTCGCAACCACAGCCGTCGCAGGGAAACCAGCCGTTCTCCCTGGCCGACCTGTTCGATCGCCTCGCGCAGTTCGAGGGGCCGCCGCAGCAGTTCCTGGTGAACCTGCTGGCCGTGCAGTGCCGCCTCGCCTGGGCGACCGGCGGCGCATTCCTTCGCCCCGGCGGCGAGCAGGGCGTGGAGGTGCTTGCGGTCTGGCCGCCGGCGGCGCCCGATGCCCCCGTGCCCGACTGGCTCAACGCGTCGGTGCAGGCCGTGCCCGAGGCCGCCGCAGCCGGCACCATCCTCGTCCGCCCCCTGCGCGACCCCAACGAGCTCTACGGCCAGGATGCCTCGCGCAATCTGCTGGCCATCCCCATCAAGGGCCCTGCGGGCGTGCGCGGCGTGGCCTGCTTCTGCGTCGCCGCCGCCGATGCCCGCACGCTGGCATCCAGCCGCGAACGCCTGGAGATGACCGCCAGCCTCCTGAACCTCTACGAGATGCGCCTGGCCCTGCAGCACCGCCAGGCCGACTTCAAACGCCTCCAGACCGCGATGGAAACCCTCACCGCCGTCAACCGCCCCGACCGCTTCGTCGCCTCGGCCATGGCCATGTGCAACGAGGTCGCCGCCCGCTGGCAGTGCGACCGCGTGAGCCTGGGCTTCCTCAAGGGCCGCTACGTCAAGCTCCGCGCCACCAGCCACACCGAGAAGTTCAACCGCAAGATGAAGCTCATCCAGGACACCGAGGCCACCATGGAAGAGTGCCTCGACCAGGACCTGGAGATCGTACACCCCCCCGACGCGCAGGCAACGTTCCTGGCTCGCTCGGCCGGCGAGCTCTCGCGCCGCCACGGCCCGTCGTACATCGTGAGTTTCCCGCTGCGTCGCGACGGCAAGCCGGTGGCCGTGCTGACGGCTGAACGCCCCCTCGACCGCCCGATGACGGTGGAAGAGGCCGAGGCCCTCCGCCTGGCGTGCGAGCTGTGCGCCCCGCGCCTGGTGTACCTGCAGGAGCACGACCGCTGGGTCGGCGCCCGCGCCGCCGCCCGCTCGCGCAAGGTGCTGGCGATGGCCCTGGGGCCCAAGCACACGTGGATCAAGCTGCTGGCCATCGCCGTCATTGCCGGCGGCCTGTTCATCTCGCTGGCCCAGACCGACTACCACGCCGAAGGCACCTTCACGCTGGAGGCCGTGCAGCGGCAGGTGGTGACCGCGCCGTTCGACGGCTTCATCGTCAAGGTCGTTGCCGAGCCCGACACGGTCGTCGAGCCCAACTCGGTGCTGGCGGCGCTGGACACCAGCGACCTGGAACTGCAGGCCGCCTCGGCCCGCCTAGAGCAGGCGTCGTACGTGAAGCAGGCGTCGCTGGCGCACAGCCAGGACAAGTGGGCTGAGGAGCAGATGGCCGCGGCCAACGCCGACAAGATCGGGGCCAAGCTCGCCCTGCTGCAGCACCGCCTGGGGCAGGCGATCCTGGTCTCGCCCATCGGCGGCAAGGTGCTCACGGGCGAACTGAAGCGCAAGCTCAACGCCCCGGTGAAGACCGGCGACGTGCTGTTCGAGGTGGCCCCGCTGTCGGAGCTGGAGGCCGACGTGTACGTCCCCGAAGACCAGATTTTCGAGGTCCGCCAGGGCCTGCGGGGCGAACTGGCCGCCGCGGGCGAGCCCGACCAGAAGGTCGGCTTCACGGTGACCCGCGTCACGCCCATCGCCGAACTGGTGAAGCAGCAGAACGTGTTCCGCCTGCGCGTCCGCCTCGACGCCGTCCACCCGTGGATGCGCCCGGGCATGGAAGGCGTGGCCAAGGTCAACGTCGACCGCCGCAGCTACCTCAGCGTCTGGACCCGCACGATGGTCAACTGGGTGCGTATGAAGCTGTGGTTGTAGTCCGAGGGCACGCCGCGCCCGCACGGCGGCCAATTGCGCAGATCCCCGCCCGCCGCGGCAGAGTTGACTGGTTAACTCGTTAACTGGTTAACTGGGAAATTCAGGGTTAGGCGGAACCGACATGAGGGGTGGCGGCCTTCCTAGGCCGCCGCCCATCGACAGAGCCCTGACAACGAGCCACTGACCACGAGTTAACGAATTAACCAGTTAACCAGTTAACGAGTTCACAAGATACCTATGCCCGTAGACCGCCCCACATTCAGCGAATCCTGGTACCGCGTGTCGGAGCTTCGACCGCGGCTGAGGGCGACTACGCAGATGCACCGCCAGCATTTCCGCGGCGAGATGTATCACGTCATCCACGACCCGTCGAACAACCAGTTCTTCCAGCTGCCCGACGCCGCCTATGAATTCGTCGCCCTGCTGGACGGCAAGCACACCGTCGGCGAGATCTGGAAGATCTGCAACGACAAGCTCGGCGACAACGCCCCCACCCAGGGCGAGGCCATCCGCCTGCTGGGCCAGCTCTACACCTCCAACCTCATCCACGCCGAGATGCCCCCCGACGCCGAGAGCCTCTTCACGCGTTTCCGCCGCCGAAAGGTCCGCGAGACGCAAAGCTTCCTGATGAACCTGCTGTTCCTCCGCATCCCGATCCTGGACCCCGACCGCTTCCTCGATCGCTGGGTGGGCCTGTTCGGCCGCCTCTTCACGACGTACAGCTTCGTCGCCTGGGTCCTGTTGATCGGCGCGGGCCTGTTCGCCATCAGCGGCCACTTCGACAAGCTCGTCGATGCCGCCAAGGGCGGCAACGGCGTCGAGGGCATCCTGGCCCCCAGCAAGCTGCCGCTGCTGTATATCTCGATGTTCCTGCTGAAGGTGTTGCACGAGTTCGGCCACGCCTTCGCGTGCAAGCGGCTGGGGCGGCGCGAGGGCTCCACCGGCGAAGTGCACGAGATGGGCGTCATGTTCATGGTGCTCATGCCGATGGCGTACGTGGACGCGTCGATCTCCTGGTCGTTCCGCAGCAAGTGGCGGCGGATCCTCGTCGGCGCCGCGGGCATGATCGTCGAACTCGCCGTTGCCGCCGTCGCCGCCATCGTCTGGGCCAATACCACGCCCGGCACGCTGAACTCGATCTGCTACAACATCATCTTCATCGCGGGCGTGTCGACCGTGCTGTTCAACGGCAACCCGCTGCTCCGCTACGACGGCTACTACATGCTGTCGGACCTGCTGGAGATCCCCAACCTCGCGCAGCGGTCGCGGCAGTACCTCTACTACTTGGTCAAAAAGTACGCCTGGGGCGTCCGCCAAGCCCAGGACCCCGCCCACACGCACGGCGAGCGAGGCTGGTTCGTCGTGTACGGCATCGCCTCGACCATCTACCGCGTGTTCGTCTCCATCGCCATCCTGCTGTTCGTGTCCGACCAGCTGTTCATCCTGGGCGCCATCCTCGCCATCGCCGCCATCGTCACCTGGGTGCTGGTGCCCCTGGGCAAGCTGCTGCGCTACCTCTTCACCAGCCCCGAACTCACCCGCCAGCGAGGCCGCGCCCTGCTCACCACCGGCGCTGCCCTGGCCCTGCTGGTCGGCGGGCTGGGCGTGCTGCCCGTCAGCGACCACTACCGCGCCGAGGGCGTCGTCGAGGCCGCCGACTATGCCATCATCCGCGCCGGCGGCGACGGCTTCATCCTCGAAGTCCTTCCCACCTCGGCGGCCGTCACGCCCCAGGGCCCCTTCGTCATCAAGGCCGAGAACCTCGAGCTGCAGTCCCAGCTCAAGGAACTGCAGGCCGACAAGCTCCGCCTCGAGGCCGAGAAACGCCTCCGCGAGACCAAGGAAGTGCAGGAGGGGCTGATCATCGCCGACCAGATCGCCACGGTCGAAAAGCAGATCGCCCGCGTGCAGAAGATGATCGACGACCTCAACGTCCTGTCCCCCGTCGCTGGCACGTGGGTCTGCCCGCAGTATCACCGCCTGCGCAACATGTACCTCCGCCGCGGCGACCCCATCGGCCAGGTCGCCAGCCTCGACAAGCTCATCATCCGCGCCACCGCCGACCAGGACGCCGCCGCCCTGCTGTTCCAGGAGGCCCGCCCCCAGGCCGACGTCCGCGGCAAGAGCGCGCCCGGCGTGGCCGTGACCGCGACCATCCAGAAGATCCACCCCGCGGGCAAGGAAGACCTGCCCTCGCCCGCGATGAGTTTCGCCGCCGGCGGCGAGCACATCACCAGCACCGAGGACCGCAGCGGCACACAGTCCGTCGAACGCCTGTTCGAGGTCGAGCTGACGCCCAACGCCGCCAGCGCCCTTCGCCCCGGCCAGCGGGTCGTCGTGCGGTTCGAGATGTCGCCCAAGCCCCTTGTGGCCCAGGCATGGCAATCGCTGCTGCAGACGATCCAGAAGAGGTTCCACATATGACCGAGGGAAAAGGGGTCAGGAACCTTTTCCTTCGGGAAAAGGTTCCTGACCCCTTTTTCCTCTTCTCGGTGCCACCCCCAAACTTGTTTGGGGGTGCGAATGTGCGACGATATTGGCTGACATTCAAGACTTTTGCAGATGACTTCGGACACGGCACGAACGAGGACATGACGGGAATGAGTTTTCTTTCTCTGTGTCCTCTGTGCCTCTGTGGTCATTCTGATGAATCCGATGAACAATAACCGAAGACATGGAATCGCCTGTTGACTACGCTGCCCAGCACAACCTGGCAGACGCTCTGCGAGGGCCCCGACGCCCATAAGGAGCTGCCCAAGGGTCTCGACGCCGCCTGGGACGCCGCCGCCGGCATCGCCAACCGCTTCGTCCCGCGACGCCGCAGCCTGCTGGCCCGCGCCGCCCGCATCTGCCAGCTCAAGAAACACTACGCCGACCTCGCCGACGCACGCCTGCGCGAAAAGGCCGCCGAACTCGCCGCCATCTTCCGCCGCGGCCGCGAGGTCGATGAAACCGTCGACCACGCCTACGCCCTCGTCCGCGAGGCCTCTCGGCGAATCCGCGGCGAGGAGCACTTCCTCGTGCAGATCGCCGGCGCCCTGGGCCTCGAGGGCGGCTGCATCATCGAGATGGCCACCGGCGAGGGCAAGACCCTCACCGCCACCATGCCCGCCGTGCTGGGCGGCTGGCGGGGCCGCGGCTGTCACATCGTCACCGTCAACGACTACCTCGCCAAGCGCGACGCTGAGGACATGGCCCCCCTCTTCCACATGCTGGGGCTGCGGGCGGCGGCCGTGCAGCAGGAGATGATGCCCCCCGACCGCCGCGCCGCCTACCACGCCGACATCACCTACGTGACCAACAAGGAAGTGACGGCCGACTTCCTCCGCGACCGCCTCACGCTGGGGCGCCTCCGCGACCTGCCCGAGACGCTCATCCACCGCATCACCACCGGCGGCGGCGACACCTGCCAGAACCTCGTGCAGCGAGGCCTGCACTACGCCGTCGTCGACGAGGCCGACTCCATCCTCATCGACGAGGCCGTCACGCCGCTGATCATCTCCGCCGAGGCGCCCAACCCCGACCAAGTCGAGGCCTTCAAGAACGCCTGCCGACTGGCCGAACAGCTCACCGCCGGCCGCCATTACCGCACCAACGACCGCTACCGCGAGGTCGAGCTCACCAAGGACGGCAAGGACGCGCTGGAGACGATCGCCCAGCCGCTGGGCGGCCTGTGGCACGGGGCCCGCCGCCGCGAGGAACTCATCACGCAGGCGCTCACCGCTCGCCATTTCTACCTCCGCGACAAGCAGTACGCCGTCGTCGAGGACAAGGTCGTCATCGTCGATGAATTCACCGGCCGCCTCATGCCCGGCCGCGAGTGGCGCGACGGCATCCACCAGGCCGTGGAGGCCAAGGAAAGCCTCGTCGTCAACCCGCCCAAGGAGACCAGCGCCCGCATCAGCTTCCAGCGGTTCTTCCGCCAGTACCGCAAGCTGTCGGGCATGACGGGCACGGCGTCGGAGAGCTGGCGCGAGTTCTGGCAGATCTACCACCTGCCCGTCGTGGTCATCCCCACCAACCGCCCCTGCATCCGCAAGCTCTACAAAGATCGCGTCTACGCCACCGAG
>CAZTVF010000001.1:0-85472 GCA_964616985.1 uncultured Planctomycetaceae bacterium | reverse complement strand
GACGGCCAAGTGGGACGCCGTCGTCGCCGAGATCCGCCGCGTGCACGAAACGGGCCGCCCGCTGCTGGTGGGCACCCGCAGCGTCCGCGCCAGCGAGCACCTCAGCGGGCTGCTGACGCAGGCCGGGCTGGTCCATAGCGTGCTCAACGCCGTCCGGCACGAGGAAGAAGCCCAGATCGTCGCCGGGGCCGGGCAGCAGGGACGCATCACCGTCGCCACCAACATGGCCGGGCGCGGCACGGATATCAAGCTCGGCCGCGAGGTCGCCGACCTGGGCGGCCTGGCCGTGATCGCCACCGAACGCCACGAGTCGCGCCGCGTCGACCTCCAGCTCTTCGGCCGCGCCAGCCGCCAGGGCGACCCCGGCAGCGCCGAGGCCTTCGTCAGCCTCGAGGACGAACTGCCCAACCGCTACGCCCCCTACCTCGCCCGCCTGCTGCGCCAGCGTTACGGCCAGACCGACAAGCCCATCGCCACCCGCACCACCCGAGGGCTGTTCGACCTCACGCAGAAACGCGCCCAGCGCCTCGCCCTCCGCCAGCGCAAAAGCGTCCTGCACACCGACGACTGGCTCGACGAATACCTCGGCTTCGCCGGCACCGAGTGACCCCGTTTGCGACACCCCCGGATTCGTTTGGGGGCGAGAACACCCTCATCCCCCGATGCGCTGGTACAGTCACTCTGGTGACCCATGCACGAGAGAGGCTGCGGCACGTTACAGTGTCGTCGTCACGCGATGCTCGCCGGTCTGGGCGGAGCGGACGACGGCGGTCGTGCCGTCGAATGTGAATTCAACGACTCCGCTGCATGTCCCGCGGTAGGGCCACAGCAAGGTCGCCGTGCGCAGCGGGAGCGGCGCGTCCCACGAGAGGCTCAGCGCGGGGGCCGGTTCGATACGGCCGTACATGTCGGAATACCAGCCGCCGCGCGGGTTCTCGTCGCCGCACTGCACGTGGGCGGCCGGCGCGCACGGCCCCAACGGCCACAGCAGGAGGTTGGCGTCGTCGTAGCCCGTGCGGGCGGCCGAGCCATCCCACGTGACGGCGCCGGGGGCGAACTGGAAGCGGGATTCCACGCGGTGGACACCCTGGCCACTGACGCGGTCGAAGACAATCCAGAATCGCTCAGCCACCAGGACGATCTCGCGGGCGTGCGCGACGGCGATCTCATTCTGCAGGCCGTAGCCGAGGTCGTACTCGCCGCGGGCCCGCACCTGCCCGGCCTCGATCCGCCAGCCCAGGTCGATCGGCGCCTTGGAGATCCATGTGTGCGCGCGGTGGCTGCTGTGCTGCCCCTGGCCGTCCACGCGGATCGTCGAGTGGGCGGCCGTGCTGCGAAGGTACGTGTAGTAGGAGGCCGGCGACCAGTCGTACAGATGACGCCCCGGGTCCACCAGCAGACTGCGCCCGTACGCGAACAGCCAGAAGCCCAGCTTGTCCTCGTGCTGGTGGCTGGCGCCGAAGGGGCCGGCGTCGAAGGCGAGGTACAGGTCGCCGCGCGACCTGGCCTGGCGGAGAAAGCACACGCCCGCGTAGGGGAAGGCCTCGGGTCCCAGGTCCTCCTCGCGCGAGAGCAGAGACTCCAGGCCCGCCTCCCGCAGCATGCCGCGGTAGTCGAGCTTGGCCGCGGGGTCGCCGTCGTTGAAGACGGCCTGGCGGCTGCCGTCGGGCATGATCGTCTGCTGGAGGTAGTGCGTCATCTTCCGCAGGACGGCCAGGGCCTCATCGCAAAGCCCCAGCCCCAGGCGGCGGAGGTACAGGTGGATGTCCGTCAGCGTCCACATGACGCAGTAGTGATAGTGCGGGGCGAGTTCGAACTGCACGCCGTCGGGCAGCACCTGCTGGCACACCTGCGACCGCACGACGGCCCGCGAATACTCCACCCAGCGCTGGGTTTCGGCGAACAGGGGGCACAGCGCCTGGATGCTCATGAGTCCCATGACGCCCAGGAGGATCCAGTTGCCCGAGCCGCCGTTGGTGACGACCTCGAGGTACGCGGCCTGGTCGTGCATCGACTTGAGGATGCGGAGCAGTTCCAGCGGCCTCACCTGCCCGCGCGGCAGCAGGCGGGCCAGCGCCCGGCACCACTGCACGCTGTGCAGCGCGTTGTTGAGGTACGAGCCGAACGCGTAGGGCGTGGCCGCGAAGCAGCGGGAGATATCGCACTTGGCGATCCAGTCCAGAATCAGGTCCACCGCCTTGCGGCTGAAGCGGGTGTCGCCGGTTCGGACGTACGCCTCCACCAGCGGGTGGAGGTACGTGAAGCGGTTGAGGTCGTGGCCCCAGTGGGCCGTGCCAGGGTTGTGGTCCCAGTCGATCTCGGCCGGCAGCTGGTGCGTCTCGCCGTAGAAGGTGAAGCGGTGGGCGAGGATCTCCTCGGCGGCGGCGATGGGGTCGCCTTCGAAGACGGCGCCGCTGCGCGAGACGGCCGCGGCGGAGTCGTCGCAGCGCGCGGCGCACGCGTCCATCACCGCCTGGGCGGCCGCCGACGGGTCGCCCGCGGCGGCGGCCAACGCCGGCAGGTGCCGGGGGTCGAACAGGCGGAGAGTCACGGCGGCGAAGCGGGCGTCGTCCATGCCGCGATCATCGAATGAGCCCAGGGCAGCGAAGACGGCGGAACGGTCGAGCGTTTTGAGCACGTCCAGGTCGGCACGGCAGTACGGCATTACAGCACTCCCTTACGTCGGGCAGGCGGGGCCGGCGCATTGTTCTGCAAGTGTAGTGGCACGAAAGTATGCTTGCTTATCCGCGTGTCAAGATCCGAAACTCGTGTGATGAAACCAATGCTTTGTCTCTCGTGATCTGATGGGTGCCGTGGTTTGCGGAGCGTAGCGCAGCAACCACGCAACGCTGCCTGGTGGCCATGGCGTGGTTGCTCGGCCGAGTACGGCCTCGCAAGCCACGGCACCCATACACTCAAGTTGGACAGTACATTAGTTGGGTCGCGTCGATTTCCAGAAACTCTCGATCTTCTTGACGGTCTCGACGAGGGCGTGAAAGTGCGAAGGCTTGACGAAGTAGCGACAGCGCGTGGGATCGCAGCCATCGAGCACGTCCTGCTCCTGCGGCGAACTGGTGAACACCACCAGGGGCAGCTTGCGGAGGACGGCGTCGGCCTTGATCTCGGCCAGGACATCGCGGCCGTTCTTCCGCGGCAGGTTGAGGTCCAGCAGGACCAGGTCGGGCAGCGTTTGCCCGCCATAGGGCCCGCGACGGTGCAGACACTCCAGGGCGTCCACACCGTTGTCGACGACGCGGATACTGTTGGGCACGTCGGCCTCAGCCAGCGCCTCGCGCACGAGCAGCACGTCGCCGAGGTTGTCCTCGATCATCAGGATTTGTATGGGACCGGTCACAGAATCCTCTCCGTTCTCGGCCGCTCATGCAGTCGAGCCCGTGCCGTGAAGGGTGAAGCAGAACGTGGATCCTTCATCGGGCTTTGATTCTACCCAGATTCGTCCTCCGTGTCGCTCGATGATTTTTTTGCAGACGGCCAGCCCGATGCCCGTGCCGGGGTACATCTGGCGGGCGTGAAGCCGCTGGAAGATCGCGAACAGCCGCCCCGTGTGGGCCGGATCGATGCCGATGCCGTTGTCGGTGACGCGGAACAGCCAGCCGCCGCCCTGGGGGCAGGCGGCGATGTGCACCTTGGGCGCGCGCCCGGGGGCGCGGAACTTGACGGCGTTGGCGATGAGGTTCTGGAAAACCTGCGTCATCTGCGAGGCATCGGCCGTCACCGTCGGCAGCGGGTCGTGCGTGATGACGGCCTGCGACTCGGCGATGGCCGCACGCAGGTTTGCCTGGGCCCGCGCCACCACGCCCTCGAACGCGACGGGTACCTGTCTGCCCGTTTGGCTCCCGGCGCGCGAATAGGCCAGCAGGTCAACGATCATCTGGGACATGCGTTCAGCCGCCTCGACCGAGATGCCGATGAACTCGTCGGCCTTGGCATCCAGTTTGCCCTGGTAACGATTTCGCAGCAGGCCCAGGAAGCCCGTCACCATGCGAAGCGGCTCCTGGAGATCATGGCTGGCGATATAGGCGAATTGCTCGAGATCCTTATTGGAGCGGGCGAGTTCCTCGGCCGTGCGGCGAAGGGCCTCATCGGCCCCCTTGCGCTCCGTGATGTCGGCGAGCATGCCGACGAGGCGGACGTATTGGCCGTCGGGGCCGGCGAGCGGCGCGGCCGTGCTGTCGTGCCAGCGAATGCTGCCATCGGGCCAGCGGATGCGGTATTGGATGTGGAAATGCTTTCCCTGCTTGGCTTCTTCCACCGCCTGCCGGACGAGCGAGCGATCCTCTTCATGGATGCGCTGCCGCCACTGGTCGCGGAGTTCGACGGCGTCCATGGACGCCACGCCGAATGCCTCCAGCAACTCGGGGGAATGCAGGACCTCCTGCGTCTGGAGATTGATCTCCCAGGCCGCCAGGTTCGCGGCGCGCATGGCGATGTGCAGGCGTTCCTGGCTCTCGCGAAGCGAGGCCTCGGCGCGCTGGCGGGCCTCTTCGGCCCTCGCCTTGGCCAAGGCCGTGCCCAGGTGGTCGGCCAGGCGCTCCAACATCGCGATCTTGCGAGGCGAGAACATGTCCCTGCGGGGGTCGGCCAGGTGCAGCAAGCCCAGCGTCTGCGCCCCGGCCCGCAGCGGCACCAGAGCCAGCGACTCGAAGCCGACGTGGTTGCAGACGTTGCGGGTGCGGGTCATGCGATCGACGTCGGTCGTCGAGGCCAGGAACTCCGTCGTGCTGTTGGTGAAGAAGCTGCCCCCGGCCGTGAAGAAGGGCCGCCGGGGATCAGTTCGTCCGCAGATCACGTTGCCGCACATGCACTCGAGGTACGGCCCGGCCTGACCGTCGCAGATCAGCGAGCCGCAGGGCTGGGGGCTCAGAAGGCTGTTCTCCTTCTGGAGGAATTCCGCCGACAAGCCCGTGCAATTGTAATACGGATAGTCGTCGCCGTCTTTGAGACGGATGCCGACCACGCGGCAGGAGGTCTCCTTCTGGAAGAAGGCCAAGGCGGCAGCCGCCAGTTCCGCCGCGCTGGACGCCCGGTTGATCAGGCGCAGGAGCTGCACACTGGCCTCGCGATCCGCCTCGGCCTCCTTGCGCTCGGTGATGTCGCGCACGATGGCAAACGCGCACGCCTGGGGTCCTGGCACGATGATCGAATCAACCTCGGCGGGGAAGCGCTGGCCGTTGCCGCGGATGAATCTCATCTCGACCTTCGAGACATAGCCGAGACGTTGTCTTTCCGCCATTGCGGCGTGAAAACGCGGATCGTCCGCGTCGACCAGCCCCTGGCGACCCGCGCAAGAGATCTCCGCTTCGGTCATGCCGAACATGGCGCAGGCGGCGGGGTTGGCGGCGAGGACCTTCCCGTCAGGCATCGTGAGGAAGACGGCGTCGAGGCTCCTCTCGAACAGGGCGCGGAACCTTGCCTCGCTCTGGCGCAAGGCTTCGTCGGCCTGCTTGCTGGCGGTGATGTCGCGCATGACGGTGACGCGGGCCGCGCGGCCCTCGTAGACGATGGGGTTGCCCCGCGCCTGCACCCAGATCCGCCGGCCGTCCCTGCAGACGTCTTCGTACTCACCCTCCTGCGCCTGGCCCGAGTCGGCGTTGGCTTGGGCCTGCGGGAGGCTCTCGGGCGTGATGAAGTCGGTGATGCGGCGGCCGATCACTTCCTGCGGCGCCCAGCCGTGCATCTGGGCGAATTGGCGGTTGGCATCGAGCACCACGCCATCGGCATGCACGACGATGCCCTCGTACGCGGCCTCGGTGAGCATGCGGTAGCGCTCGCGGGTCTCCCGCAAGGCCTGGGCCAGCGGCAGTTCCCACCGCTGGGACCTGCGATAGGCCCCGATGACGCCGAACAGGATATAGAGGCAGCCGAGATACTGGCCGCCGCGGCCCAGCCAGGAGGGCAGATCGTCAACGATCTTCAGGTTCATCACGCCCGCCAGCCCTATAGCGATGGACGCCAAGCCCAGCGTGTACCAGTAGAAGAAGGGGTCGCGGGTCCGAGCGTATCGCCGGAAGAACAGGGCCGCCGAGACCAGCATCAGGCCGATCGCCACGCCCAGCACCGCCTGCCGCAGCGGCGTGGGTCCGCTGCCCTCGATGAAGAAGGCTGGGATGATGTCCGTCGGCGTCAGCGCGATGATCACGGCCATGACCGCCAAGGTTGCTCCGCATGCCAGGGCGACGTTCCGGCGCGGGGCGGGCTTTTCGGCGCGTGCTTCGCCGCCCAGCGCGCTGAGCAGGTTGCACAGGCCGCCCACCAACATGGCCAGGTTGTAGACGGTGACGCCAAAATCGTGCCGGCCGGTCGGCACGACGATGCCAGCCACCAGGCTGCCGGTGGCCATCGCCAGCATGCCGCAGCCGATGAAGAGGCCCCCAGAGGGCCCGCCGCGAAGGTACGTGCTGAAGGCCAGGTGCGTCACCAGAAGGCAGATGCCGGTGATGAAAACGCCATTGAGGACCGGCAGCAGCCAGCCCGCCTCCAGGAACATGTCGCTGGGCTGCAGCCAGAACAGCACGATCAGGCCCAGCAGGATCGTCGCCGGCAAGGCCGCAAGGCGTGCGAGGAAGCTCAGCCGTCGCGAGTCGGTCGCGGGCTGATGAGACGAATCGGGCAAGGATTTCAAGCCTGTCATCGACAAACCTCAGACGTGATGAATGACAAGACGCTCCATTGCTGGAACTATACCTGTCGCTGAATTGGCAAACAATCGGGGCTTCCCCGGTACGGCATAGGGGAAGATTGTATTCGAAGGGGCGACCCTCCGGGTGCCAGGCTTTCAGCTGGGTGCCATGCTTTTAGCCCCGAAGATGGGCAAAAGCATGTTTACGGGGCCCCTATGAGAGGCCTTCCGTCACACTATTCCAGCGGCTTGAGGACCATCCCCGTGGCGAGCTTGGGGTAGAAATAGGTGCTCTTGTGGGGCATCGACGCCCCGGCCAGCGCGATCTCCTCGACCGCTTCGATGGGCGTGCCCTGCAGGCAGACGCCCAGCGGGGCCGACAGCGACGCACAGGCCGCGGCGACCTTCCCGCCGTCGGGCGTGTACTCCACGGCCGTTGCATCGGTCTTCCACGGGGCCAGGGCGCGGTCCAGCAGGAGCTTGTGCAGGATGGCCACGTCCAGGCGCCGCCACGCCGGCACCTGGTCGGCGGCGACGGAGTCCATGGCCTTGGGGTCGCGCAGGCGGGCGATCCAGGCGGCCGAGCGGTCGGCCCCGACCAAGGCGAAGCTGTGGGGACCGAAGCGGGCCAATGCCGCCCCCGCGTCGCGGAAGTCGAAGCCCTCGAGGCTGACAGTCTGCCAGTCGAACTCCGGCGCCTGCGCCGCCAGCTTGGGCAGCGTGAAGCCCGCCCCCAGCCCGCGGACGATGCGGTGCGTCGGCAGGATCAAGAGGCCCGCGTCATCGCGGTCCACCAGGGCGAACATCACGAAGTTGGCCTCGTGCTGATCGTCGATCTTGCCGGCCGCCTTGAGCGAGTCGCGGTAGTTCATCGCGGTGGTGTATCGGTGGTGGCCGTCGGCGATAAAGACGGGGACGGGCCTGAGAATCTCGGCGATGCGGGTGACGACGGCGGGGTCGCTGACGACCCAGAGCCGCTCGGTGACGCCCCGCAGCACGCCCTGGGCGGCGGGCTTGCCCGCGGCGGCCGACCACAGCAGCTGGCTGGCGGCGCCCCGCGGGTCGCGATAGAAGCCGAAGATGGGCGACATCTGGAAGCGCGTGTGCTGCGTGAGCTTGAGGCGGTCGGCCTTGGGGCCGGCGAAGGTGTGCTCGTGCGGGATGACGTCCTTGCCGAACTCGGTGGCCCGCACGCCGGCGAGCATGGCCCGGCGGCTGTAGGTCTTGCCCGCCCAGGTGTAGACCTGCTCGTAGGCGTACAGCGCGGGCCTGGAATCCTGCACGACGACGCGGGAGGACATCCACCGCTGGAGCAGGCTGGCCGCCGCGGCGTACACCGCGTCGGGCCCCGCCTGCGTGGGCGGAACCTGCGGCATGTCCACCGCGACGATGTTGCGATCGCTTCGCGCCAGCAGCGCCTGCTTGTCCTGCAGCGACAGGATATCGTAAGGCGGCGCAATCATCGCACCGACCTCTTCGCTCGCATATCGCCAACCGCCGAAAGCCCGAATGTCCATGAGGGTCTCCTTGTCGACGGCGAAGAATACACTCGCCGCACCAAGGAAGCAATCGGCCAGCGGGGCAGGTCAGGGCAATCGCGTTCTCGGCTTTTTGTGGCATGGGCGGGACGCCCGTGGGACGCACGGGCAAGATGCCCGTGCCAAGAGAATGCGAATGCCCTGCGGGGCAGGTGGCGGCCTAGGAAGGCCGCCACCCCTGACTTGAAGCTAGAGAGAGCGGGGAACATTCCCCGGCAACACTGCCTCAGAAATCGAACTGGAAGCGCGTCATGAAGATGTCGGCGGCGTTGGCGGTGTCGATGCGGTCGGGGCAGGAGCGGATGTAGTTGAACATCAGCCGCACGTTGGGGTTCAGATACCAGTTGAGCCCCAGCGTCCAGTCGTTCAGCTCGCCGCGAGAGGCCGAGCCGTACCCGCCGTCGTCCAGGTCGAGGTAGGAGTAGCGAGAGGCAATCTCGAACGCGCCCCACCCGCCGTCCTGGCGAAAGTTCTTCAGCGGGCGAATGCGGTCGAACGTGCCGGTCGATGTCTTGTAAGGCCGAACTTCGCCCGTCAGGAAGTAGCTCGCCTGCACGTAGAAACCGCTGAAGCACAGGTCCTCGCCGCTGCGCGAGGTGCCCTGCGTGGGGCCGTTGGTGTCCACGACGCTGGCGACGTATTCCGACTGCATCGAGAAAGGTCCGATCACCGTGGCCGCCTCGGCGCCGAACAGGTTCACCTCGCTGGCGTTGGCCACCGTCACGTCCACGAAACGGTAGGGAATGAAGTGGGCCTCCGGACGCGAGCGGTAGCGGACGTAGTGATCGTCGTTCGTGTCGCGATGGCTGTAGGCCACGGCCAAGTGGGCCAGACGCTTGCCCTTGTCCTCGTACCAGGGCAGGCCGCTGAGGCGGCCGGTGACGGCATAGCCGCCGTCGGAGGAGATCGCGTTGCCGTCGACGGCGCCGGTGTCGCCGATGGACTCCTGGCGGAAGACGCCCAAGGCGTAGGTCATGCGCTCTTCCTTGGGTTTGCCCAGGAAGCCGTTGTTGATCATGATGCCCGGGTTGTACGCCGGGATCAGCGCGTTGGGCAGGCCCTTCTCCATGAAGGTGTTGGCGACGCTGGCCGAGATCTCATCGAGACTGAAGGGCTCGTCAAAGTGACCCACCTGGATGTTGCCCACGATCGGCACGTCGATCATCCGCAGGTAGGTGTCCTTGAGCACGACGACGTCGTTCGCGAAGTCCAGTTCGATCTTGTACTGCACGTACTTGTACATCGTGCCGTTGGTGGTCAGCCGCAGCGTGCGCATCTCCGTGCCGTCGCGGAGCACAAGGGGCGAGGCCCCCTGCCCCATGTTGGGATTATCCTTCTCCATCGCGCGGGCCCGCACGAAACCCGCGTCCTGGTAGAACCGCCCGCCGACGTGGAAGTCGAACTGCCCGTCCGGCGAGCTCAGCCAGACGCCGTCCTTCCACGAAGCCTTCATGGTGAGATCCTTGGCACGGGCGTCGGCGTCCATCTCCTTGATGACGGCGATGATCTCCTCGCGCCGGACGTCCTGGGTGGTGGAGACGCCCTTGGCCGCCTTCAGCTCAGCCACCTCCTTGCGGAGGGCCTCGATCTGCGCCCTGAGCTCTTCTTCACTCGCACGGGCGACGGGAGCGATGACGGCCAGCACCAGCATGCACAGCAGCGCGCGGCGAACCATGGGGACTCCTTTTGAATAGATCGCGTGGGAATGAGACGACCTGGCGGCGAACGCGGGGGAAGTCGGCAGACGATGCGCGCCGCCCGTGCGGGCGCGGTGCACAGTATGGCATCGGTCTGTTGTCATCCATGACAATCGTTATCGTATCCTGGAAACGAGGCCGGGTGCATCAAGACAAATCCATACCTGATGCCTCGCGAGCGAAAATCTTTTCCGGCGGGTGACAACGCACGGATGGTTATCTTGTTGCGTCGCTCAGAAAGTAGAAAGTGGAGAGTAGACCGCGGGAGAAGCCGAGGCAACGGCGTGGTCAAAGCCGTGGTCCAGGCGTCAGCCGCGTTTCTCCTTTCTACTCACTACTTTCTCCCGCTCTGTGAGCGACGTTTTTCCTGTGTAGGAAAAACGGTCGCTCACCGGGCTATTCCCGCAGGGCTTCCTGCAGGGCCAGCACCGAGTAGCACGTCGTCAGCAGCGGGACGGTCTCGAACCAGCGCGACTGCTCGTTCTGCCAGCTGCCGTTGTCCTTGACCTGTCCCTTGAGGGTGTCGATCAACTCTTCGCGCCAGTTGTGCTGGGTGCCCTTGGCGTCGGCGATCACGGGCTCACCCCAGGCCTGCATCGCCTTGGCGAAGACCTGGTAGTAGTAGTACAGGCCTTCCTTCGACTGGGCGGCCGGCATGTTGGGGTTGCTGTCCAGCCGCCAGTAGTTCTGGATCCATTTGAGCGCGCTTTGCACGCGGCCGTCCTGGCGGTCGACCGCCGCGTAGAGCATGCTCTTGAAGCCGGTGTAGGTCATCGAGCCGTAGCTGCGCAGGCCCATCTCGCCGGGGACGAGCTTGGCCTTGGTCTCTCCGGCGTTGGGGTCGCCCTTGACGGCGGGAGCATAGACGAAGCCGCCGTCGTTGACGCCGATCTTGGCCCACGGCTGGGGGTTGGTCTCGCTGCGATTCTGCGTGTTGGTGACGAAGACGAGGGCACGCTGCATGTCGGGGTCGTCGGCCTTGACGCCCGCCTCATGCATGGCCTCCATCCAGTAGCCGACGTTGCTCAGGTCGGGCCGGCCGTGCTCGCCGTAGCTGACGCCGCCGACCCAGGGGTCCTTGTCGTCGAGGGTCTTGCCGTCGGGCGACTGCGAGCCCGGAACGATCTGCAGGCCGCGCATGTACTTGATCGCGTCGTCGATGGCGGGCTTGAACTGCGGGTCCTTCGCCGCCGCCAGGGCCATCAGGGCCACCGCGGTGGTGTAGTTCTCCTGCCCGCTCTTGGGATCATAGATGCCGCCGTTGGGCTGGCGGAAGCTCAGCAGGACGTCGAACCCCTTCTTGACCACGGGGTCCTTGGTGGTCATGCCGCTCTGGACCAGCGCCTTGAGGACCATCGCCGTGGCCGCCGGCTTGGCCGCGCCCTTGCCCAGGCTCCAGCCGCCGTCCTCTTCCTTTTGCGACAGGAGATACGCAACGCCGCCCTCGACGAGCTTCTTGCCCGCCAACTTGTGGGCGTCATCAAGGGCCACCTTCGCCGGGCCCGTCGCCGGGGCCGAGGTGGGCTTGGTCGTCTGCGCGATCACAAACGAGCACGACACCAACGCCGCCAACACCACGATAAGCATCTTCTTATTCATAGGGATATTCCTTTGCACTGCCATATCCTATTAACAATCCCCGTGCCAGGACACGTATTTTCAGTAGTTATGTGCAAGTCTTGTTATTTCAATTCGTTATGTTTGCTGTGGCGCCCGGCCCCGACCAAGCCCTCCGCACAACAATTGTGCGCTGCGTGCACAAACATTGTTCACTGGATTGCGGTCATTCGTCGGCGCCGAGGCCCAGTTCGCGGATCTTCGTGCGGAGGGTGTTGCGGTGCAGGCCCAGTTTGGCCGCGGCGGCGGACTGGCTGCCGCTGCACTGCTGAAGGGCGCGGGCGATCATGGCCTTCTCCAGGGCGGCGACGGCCGTGGGATGGATCTCCCCGTCCTTGGCGCCCAGCAGCGAGAGGTACTGTTCGATCAGCATGTCGGCCGAGCCGTGCGGGCCATCGGGCGCGTACGAGCGGACGACCTGCGGCAGGTGCGCGGGCAGCAGCAGGCTGTCGCCGCAGACGACGGCGGCGTGCTCGATCGCGTTGCGCAGTTCGCGGACGTTGCCCGGCCAGGGGTACTGCTCCAGCAGCCGCCCCGCCGGTTCGCTGATGGCGGGCACGCGGCCGCTGCCGGCGAGGTCGCACAGGAAGTGGCGGGCGAGCGGCAGGATGTCGTCGCGGCGCTGCGACAGCGAAGGCAGTTGGATCTGGATCACGGCCAGGCGGTAGTAGAGGTCGGAGCGAAACCGCCCCGCTTCGATCGCCTGGTGCAGGTCGCGGTTGGTGGCCGCCAGGATGCGGACGTCGAGCTTGATCGACTGCACCGAGCCCAGCCGCTCGATCGTCTGGGAATCGAGGAACCGCAGCAGCTTCACCTGCGCCGCCAGCGGCAGGTCGCCCACCTCGTCCAGCAGCAGCGTGCCGCCGGAGGCCGATTCGAAGCGGCCGGGCTTGTCGGCCGCGGCCCCGGTGAACGCGCCGCGCTGGTAGCCGAAGAGCTCGCTCTCGACGAGGTGCTCGGGCAAGGCGCCGCAGTTGACGGCGACGAAAGGCCGGCCTCGGCGGGCCGAGTAATCGTGGATCGCGCGGGCGACGAGTTCCTTGCCCGTGCCGGTGGAGCCTTGGATCAGCACGGCGGCATCGCACTGCGACACGCGGCCGATCTGCTTGTACACGTCCTGCATGGCCGCGGAACTGCCGACGATGGCGGCGTGCGCGGGGCGCGGGATGTCGGCGGCCGGGGCCGCGGCGGCCACGCGGGCGGCGAGGGCCTGCTCGACGAGTTCGCGGGCACGGTCGAGGTCCAGGGGCTTGACCATGTAGTCGAAGGCCTGGCTGCGGATGGCCTGCATCACCACCTCCAGAGAGCCGTAGGCGGAGATGACGACGATGCGGGCCCGCTCGTCCTCCTGGCGGAGGCGCGGCAGCAGGTCCAGGCCGCTGCCATCCGGCAGGCGAACATCAAGGAACACCACGTCCGGCCGCGACTGGCGGAAACGCTCCAGCCCCTGGGCCGCGCTGGCCGCGACGCTGACCTCGTACCCCCGCTGCTGGAAATAGCGCGTGAAGGCGAAGCAGATCGCCTGCTCGTCGTCGATCACCAGGATGTGGGCTTTTTCATTCATGCGATAGTCTAAGCGAACAGCGTACCACGATCAGGATCAGCCTAAGCCAGCAATGATCGCCAATCACGAGTCTCGGATAAATAGTGCAGCGTGAACTCGTTGACCGAATCAAGCATCAGGTTTTCGTAGGTAAACCCTTCGAGCATGTCCAGTCGACCTTGCTCGACGTACAGTAAGAACCCTGCTCCGGGGGTGCCTGGAATGTCGGCGATGACGTCCCATACCTGCCCGTTCAACCTATCCGCAAGGGGCGCATCGCCAACATCAAGCTGGGTGAAGAATCCTGCTCCCGTCACCTCACGCGACACTGCTTGGCAGGCGGCTGCCTGTTGGCGAAGCACCGCCAGCAACGGGTGTTCGCCCGAGAGGAATTTGTCCAGGACGGCACGCTCAAGTTTTGTTAGTTCGAGCATCTGCTTCATCCATGGTTCTGCATGCGGCCGCCGCCTCGGCCGATACCGTAGGGCATGCAGGTCCTGACGCGAAGCGGCAGGTTCTGCATGCCGCGGCCGGTCGCACCGGTTCGGCATTCGGCCGCACCCTCGGTTCGGCATGCAGAACCTTGGCCCTGCGGGCCAAGAACCTGCATGCCCTACCCATCACCTGCATGCCCTACGCAGCTGCACGCACCACGCAGCCGGCTCAGGTGACGACCGCAAGCTCGAACCAGAACCGGCTCCCGGCGGGCGAAGACTCATAGTGTATCGTTCCGCCATGGGCTTCCACAATCTGTCTGCAGATGTAGAGGCCCAGGCCCGAGCCCCCGGGCTTGGTCGTGACGAAGGGTTCGAAGATGTCGCGGCCGCTGGGCACCTGCACGCCGGGGCCGGTGTCGCTGACCGACAGCCTCACGCGGTCGCCATCGGCGGCGACGTTCACGCCGAGCGTCCCGCCGTTGGGCATCGCGTCGAGGGCATTGAGCGCGAGGTTGAGGATCACGCGCCGAAGTTCGTGCGCTTCGCCGCGGACGCGAAGCGGCGCGGGCGGGTACTGCCGCACCACCTTCATGCCGCCGTGCGTGCAGCGCCCGGCCAGAAGGTTCAGCACCGACTCGGCCTGCTCCTGCAGGTCCAGGGGCTGGCGGACCGCGGCGGGCGCGGGAGAAGACAGCGGCCTCTCGCCACGGTGGGTCTCGAGGAGTTCCTGGAGGTAGAGCTCCATGCGATCGATCTCGCGGATGATCAGTTCCAGGCTGGGATCCTGCATGCCCTTGGCCGTCAGTTCGTCGGCCAGCACCTTGGCGTTCATCTTGATGCCGCTGAGGGGGTTCCGCAGCTCGTGCACGATGGTGGCCGACAGTTCGCCCAGCGTCGCCAGGCGCGAGGATCGCGAGAGCTGCTCCATCGCCATGGCCAGCCGCTGCTGCAGCGTCGTGAACGACTCGGCCAGTTGGACGATCTCCCGCGGCTGGGAGCCGGCCAGGAGCTTGGCCCCGCCGGCGGCCGCTGTGAAATCCCGCTCGTTGGCCAAGGCGTCCATGCGGCGGGCCAGTCGTCGCACGGGGCGGGAGATGGTGGCGGAGAGCCAACTGCCCAGAATGGTGACGGCAGCGATGGCGCCCAGCGTGATCAGCGAGAGAGTGGTGGCCACCTCCGAGCGAGCGGCAATGATGTTCTCGTGGGGCACCAGCAGGTGCAGGGCCAGTGGCGGGCCCTGGGCTTCCAGGGGCGACGCCTTGGGCATCTTGACCAGCGCGGTGCCCACGTCGTACGCCCTGCCGCCGACGTCAAGGCGTCGCGCCAGCGGCCCGGCCGCGAGCATCGCCTGGATCTGGCGGGTCTGGGCGGGCGGGAGGCTCGAGCCGACGATCTGCGGTTTGTCGCTGGGGCCGATGAGGGCCTCGGCCCCGAAGATCTTGCCCAGCCGCCCCATCAGGGTATCCGACGGCGGCAGACGCATCTCACCCACGATGCCCGCCGCGTTGGCCACGGCCGAGTCCACCAGCCGCCGCTCGACGGCCTTGCCCGCGATCTCGATGCCCCACCACCCCACCAGCACGCCCACGGCGATCACCGGCAGGTTCATGCCCAGAATCATGCGTGTGCGGATGGAGGAGGACATCGGACGACTCCCGTGTTCAAGCGAAACGCCGCGATGGTCTTGCTTCTTCGCACCCCAAACAAGTCTGGGGGTGGCACCGCCGTGGCGTGTTCTCACGACCGGCTACCGACTACCGGCTACTTCTTCTTTTCCGCCAGGGCCCGCACCGTGCGGAGGATCTCCAGCAGGATATCCCGGTCGGTCATGTGCTCTTCGGGCTGGGCGTTGTGGGGGAAGGTCAGGCCGGCGGCGCCGGTGGGGGCAATGATCGGCTCGCGGAGGATGATCTTGGCCGCCTCGACGAGGTTGCGGACGGTGAAGTCCGCCTGCGAATCCTCGTCCTCGCCCTCGCCCGCTGCCAGCAGCGTGTTGGTCCGCAGGCGGATGGTGCGGCAGCCCGCACGCTGACCGGCCTCGACGTCGCGGACGCTGTCGCCCACCATCCAGCTGGAGGCCAGGTCGATGTTGAGGTCCTTAGCGGCCTTGAGGATCATGCCCGGCCGCGGCTTGCGGAGTTCGGAATCGATGCAGTAGCCCTCGACGCAGCCCTCGGGGTGGAACGGGCAGAAGTAGATGCCGTCGAGGTGCGCGCCCGACGCGGCGAGCTGGCGGCGCAGTTCGGCGTGGATCCTCTGGAGCGTCTCCTCGGTCAGCAGGCCCCGGGCGATGCCCGACTGGTTGGTCACCAGGATGATCTTGTAGCCCGCCTGCGAGAGCGACTTGATCGCGCCCTCCACGCCCGGCAGCAGCTTCACCAGGCCGGGGTCGCTGATGTAACCCGGGTCTTCGATGATCGTGTGGTCACGGTCGAGAAACACCGCCCTGTTGGTGGCCATGCATTGTCCTTCTATGCGGTGGCACGGCTGTTCAAGCTGTGCCGGCACAGGCTGAACCCCTGCGCCGCGTCGAGTCTATGGATTCGCCGTAGTCGATACGATCCGGTTGATGATCTGCGTGGTGCTCAGGCCCTGCACGAGGTCCAGCGTCAGCACGTGCCCGCCGTAGCCCTCGACGATGTCGCGCCCGACGACGTAGGGCGTGCTGCCGCCCTTGACCAGCAGTTGCGGCCGCAGCAGCTGCAGCAGCGCCTCGGGGGTGTCCTCGTCGAAGACGGTGACGAAGTCGACGCATTCCAGCGCCGCCAGCATCTCCGCCCGCTCCTCCTCGCCGATGACCGGCCGCGTGGGGCCCTTGAGCCGCTGCACGCTGGCGTCGGAGTTGATGGCGACAACGAGGCACGAGCCCAGTTCGCGGGCCTGGCGGAGGTATCGCACGTGGCCCATGTGCAGCAGGTCGAAGCAGCCGTTGGTGAAGACGACCGTCTCGCCGCGGCCCTGGCGGCGGGCGATCTCGTCGGCCAGTTCCGGCCGCGACAGCACCTTGCCGCCGCGGAGGCCCAGCGAGCGGCGAAGCTCTTCGACGACTTCCTCGCGGCGGATGGGGACGACGCCGAAACGCTCGACCTCCAGCCCGCCGGCCACGTTGGCCAGGGCGGCGGCGTCGGCGTATTCGATGCCGCCGGCCAGGGCAACAGCCAGCATGGCCAGCACCTCGTCGCCGGCGCCGGTGACGTCATACACCTGCCGCGGCCGCGTGGCGATGCGCCGGCCCTGCCCGTCGCGAGTGTGCAGGTAGGCGCCCTCTCGGTCGAGCTTGATCAGCACCGCCTCGGCCTGGGCAATTTCGATGATCCTCGCTGCGGCGGCGGCCAGCGACGCGTCGTTGGTGATCTCGATGCCGCTGGCGACCTGGGCCTCGTAGCGGTTGGGGGTCAGCAGCGTGGCGCCCACGTAGGGGCTGTAATCGTCGGTCAGGGCGGGATCGACCAGCACCTTCTTGCCCGCGGCCTTGGCGGCAGCGATCAGTTGCGGCGCGTTGGCGGCCGTCAGCACGCCCTTGCCGTAGTCTTCCAGGGCGATGACGTCGCAATCGGCCAGCGCGGCCGTGAAGGCCTTCTGCAGGGCGGCCGCCGTCGCCGGCGCGATCGCCTGCGTGACCTCGTCGTCCACGCGGAGGATCTGCTGCTGATGGCGGTGACGCGCGAGGCCGACGTAGCGGCTCTTGACCGTGGTGCTGCGGCCGGGGATGCGGACGATGCCGGCTGTGTCGCACCCGCAGCCCCGCAGCAGGGCGTCGAGCTGGCCGCCGGCCTCGTCCTGCCCGGCCACGCCGAAACAGAGGGCCTTGCCGCCCAGGGCGGTGACGGCGGCGGCGACGTTGGACGCCCCGCCCGTCCGCTGCTCGCGGCGGATGACCCGCAGCACGGGTACGGGGGCCTCGGGGCTGATGCGATCGGCATCGCCGTACACGTAGCAGTCGAGCATGAAATCGCCCACGACCGCCACTCGCGGCGCACCGAGCTTCTGGAGTTGGTGGATCAGGTCCTGCATGACCGTGATTCTAAGGAAGGCGGCGGAGGGAGGCAATTGGCAATTGCCGATTGACGATTGCCGATTGACGGCGCCCGAGCAAGCCGTGGCGTTGCCCATGCGAAGCTCTTTCCGTTCGCCTATTGCCAATTGCCCATTGCCTATTGCCTTCTTCCCCGACCCTTCGCCGCGCCCAACGTGTTCCTCTTTCATGAGCACACAACCGAATGCGTCCGCCGATCCCGCCCAGCCCATCATGCCGCCGCATGGGGCGGCGGGGTATTCCATTGATATGATCCGCGAGCACATGCGGGAAATCCCCCAGATCGCTCTGCCCGAGGGCTTCACGATGAGGCCGATGAGGCCCGACGACAACAGCCTGTGGGTCGATATCTGGCGCGACGCCGAGCCCTACTTCGACATCGCCGAGGACCAGTTCACCAAGAGCTTCGGGCCCGACCCGACCGGCATCGCCGAGCGGTGCTTCATCCTCAACACCGCCCGCGGCGTCTCGGTCGGCACGATCAGCGCCTGGTACGACCGCGCATACCGCGGCATGGACTACGGCCGCATTCACTGGGTCGCCATCCGCCAGGCGTACAAGGGCCGCGGGCTGGGCAAGGCGATGATGACGTTCGCGATGAACAAGCTCGCCCAGTGGCACGGGCGTGCGGTGCTGAACACGCAGAGCAAGCGTCTCAACGCCGTGAAGGTCTACCTCGACTTCGGCTTCGTGCCCAACCTCGACCTCCCCGGCGCCCCCCTGGCCTGGCGAGAAGTCGCTGCCGGGCTGAAGCACCCCGTGCTGGAAAAGGTCTTGGTCGCAGGTCATAGGTCATAGGCCGGAGGCCGGAGTAAGAACCCCGTGTTGGGAGGGGGAGTGATCTTTTGCCGCCCCTAGGTCTGGAGTCTGAATCGACGTTTCTGCCGCAGGCTCCTGCCTCCACATACGTACCATGTTACGTGCCGTAATAAGACCTTTGACAAAGGGGCGACGATGAGAACCTTTTATTTCGTTATTGCAGCCGTGATGACCGTGGTAGGGCCAGGCAGTCTGTTCGGGCAGATGCCCGGTGCGACGCCGCCGCCGAAGGTGATGCTGGGGCAGAAGCTGTTTATGGACAAGAACCTCTCGACGCCTTCGGGCCAGTCTTGTTCATCGTGCCACTTCTCAACGGCTGGTCATACCGACCCCACTCACGCCGCCATCTCCGAAGGCGCCATCGCCTCGCGATTCGGCAACCGCAATGCCCCGTCGACATCCTATGCGGCGTACAGCCCGAGCTTTCGCTATGATGCGAATCTGGGCGGCTACATCGGCGGCCAGTTCTGGGACGGCCGTGCGCCCAACCTGCCGCAACAGAGCAAGGGCCCGTTCCTCAACCCGCTGGAGATGAACATGCCGAACGCAGCCGCCGTGGTGACGGTTGTTCAGGCTTCTTCCTATGCGGGCCTCATGCGGGCCGTTTACGGCGACGCCATATTTGATGATGCCAACGTGGCGTTCAACAGCATCGGCGATGCTATCGCGGCTTTGGAGATGTCGCCGATGATGAACCCGATGAACTCGCGGTACGATAAATACTTCCTTGGGCAGGCAACGCTGACGAGCAATCAAATGCGGGGACTGCAAGTGTTCCAGGCCAACTGCGCCTCCTGCCACGATTCGACGGCGTTGCTGACCAAACAAACCTTCACCAACTTCACGTACCACAATGTGGGGCTGCCGCGCAATCCCGCTAATCCCTTCTACGCCATGCCCGCCTCTTTCAATCCCGACGGGAACAACTATGTTGACCTCGGCCTTGGCGGCGCCTTGGGCGACGCGAACTACTATGGGCAGTTCAAGACGCCAACACTGAGAAACATCGCGATGAGCTGGCCGTACGGCCATAACGGCAGCATCGATACCCTTAGCGAGATGATCGCGTTCATGGCCAACCGCGATCTCGAGCCAGGACGATGGATTCCTGAATACAACGGCAACCTCGACACCGGTCTGGGCGCCATGAGCTTGTCACTGCAGGACGTGGCCGACGTCGAGTCCTTCCTCGGCACGCTGAATGATACGTTCGTGCCGGAACCCACCACGGTGGCCATGCTGCTGGTTGGCGCGGCCGCCATCGTCAGAAGGCGCCGTCATAGCAGACCGATATGACATGGCGATGTGACCGCCTCCGGCCACGCGCCCCAGAAGCGGGGCCTTCACGCCGACGGAGGATGCCCGCAGGCGTAGTTGAGCCCCGGCCGTAGGGCATGCAGGTTCCGGCCCGAATGGGCCGGGTTCTGCATGCCGAACGAAGGTTGATGGCCGCGGGCGTAAAGCACGTGCGGCTCGGTGGCGGCATGCCCTACCCACTACCGGGGCTGCGTCGCCGGTTGCGAGGCGGCGGAGGGCGTGAACTTCAGGTCGCTCCAGACCATGGCGTGGTCGCTGGGGCCTTCCTGCACGGCGTGGCCGCGGAGCGTCTTAACGGCGGCGTTGTGGAAGATGTAATCGATGCGGAGCGACCACTTGGCGTCGGGGTGGATGTACCGCCACGTCGCGTCGGGCTCGGTGTTGGCGGCGGCCTGGCTGTCGGTGTAGCCTTTTTCCCGCAGGAACGTCGGGGCCTTGAGGCCGGGCAGACTGTTGAAATCGCCCAGCATCACCACGCCCATGCAACGCTCGCCGACCTTCTTGGCCACGGCCTCCTGGATGCGACGCATCTCCTTGTCGCGCGTGGCCTCGGTGCCCTGGACGAGGGCGATCAACTCGGTGGGCTTGGGGTTGCCCGTGGGCACAGTGGCCATCAGGTGCACGTTTGCCAGCAGCACGGTCTGGCCGGGCAGGTCAATCTCCATCATGGACGTGCCGAACCACCCGCCCTCGATCTTCGGCAACGCCAGCGGGCGACGGAGCGGAACCTTCGACAGCCAACCCAGCCCGGTGGCCGCCACGCCGGGTTCAAACTTGATGTACGGGTACTCGCGGACAAGTTCCTGCTGCAGGTAACGATACACTTCGGGGCTGCCCTCCTGGATCGCGATGATGTCCGGGCGGGCGTTGCGGATGATGCGGACGTACTCGGCCAGCGATTCCTTGTCAGTCACGCCATAGTTCATGTTGTAGCACGCGATGCGCAGCACGGCCGACGTGGAGGTGGACGTTGACGATGAAGTCGGCGGCACAGGCCGCGACGTCGTCTGCCCCGCCGCGTGCAGCAGCCCCATTGCCGTCACGGCCGCGACGATCACGAATGCTCGGCGATTCAAGGCAATCATCGGTGCTCTCCCAGCCGCCAACTACTATAGTGCATCTGTAGGTCACTGCACTAGTCCACGAAGAATGGCTGCGTCCAGGCCATCGCGGCGCCGGGGCCGAAGACGGTGAAGCGGACGTAGTAGCCGCCGCCCTCCGGCAGCGTGTAGGTGATGGAGGGGCCCTGCACGCGCGCGACGCGGACGCCGCCACGGCTGATGGCGTGCACCTCCTGGCCGTTGGCGCTGTGAACGTGGATCACGTTGCCCTCGCGGCGGATGTCTGTGATCTCTACGCCGGTGGTGCAGTAGAAGTTGCCCCGGCGGATCGCCTCGAAGATCGACGCCGCGTCGCCCGCGGCTGAGCGGACCATGATGGCGGCCAGGCCGATGTCGGTGTCGCAGTGCGAGTCGTCGCTGGCGAAGCCCAGCACGCGCCGGCCTTTGACCAGCAGGTAGTCCCATTTGTCGGTGGAGATGGACGCTCCGTCCAGCCGCTCGATCACGCCGTTATAGATCTCAATGCCGTCGTAGTTCTGGCGCGCGTCGAGCTGCTCGCGGCGATAATGCGGCACGAGCTGCCAGTTGGGATGGTTGAGGATGACCAGCGCGGGCTTGTCCTTGTAGTGCTCCAGCAATTGGGCCTGGTCGTGGATCTCGATGGCGGGCTTGACCACCTCGGCGTCGAGGGAATAGATGCCCGCGTGCTCGCCGGCGGGCGAGTTCCACTCCAAGCCCGGGAACATCGCCAGCCGCTCGTGCCGGTCGCACGTGAGGCCCATGTGGTCGGACAAGGCCAGGAACTCATAGCCGAGTGCCACGTACCTCGCCAGCGAGTCGGCCGGCGCGATCTTGCCGCACCCGCTGGCCGGGGAGGTGTGCGTGTGAAGGTTGCCCTTGTGCCAGCGGCCGCGGCGGTCTTCGTACGGATTCGACCAGTTCACGTTGATGGACATAGCTTGCTCACCAATTCCTCTCGTCCTTCGACGATACGCATTTCCATCACCAGCTCCCACAGCGGAAGCGGCGAGGGCAGTTCAATGATCTTGACCGCGTCCTTCTGCGTCGTCACCAGCACCGAGGCCTCGGCGGCCGAGGCGGCGCGGGCGATGTCGGCCAGCAGGCGCGGCGTGTAGGCGGCGTGGTCCTCCAGGGCCCACGTGCCGGCGATGACGGCGCCCAGGCCCTCCAGCGCGGTGAAGAAGCCGCCCGGATTGCCGATGCCGCAGAACGCGAAGACGCGTTTGCCCCGGGCCGCGGCCAGCGGCACGTCGCTGTCACCGGAGACAAATCGGGTCAGGTGGTGCTCGGCGACGTGGAGCGACGCCTTGGGCGCGCGGCGTTTAAGCTTGTCCCGCAGAGCCGCCAGCGACTTCTGGGACACCAGGTCGCTGCGGGTGATGACGATGGCCCCGGCGTCGCGCAAGGCCCAGGGGCCCTCGCGCATCAGGCCGCGCGGCAGGCAATGGCCGTAGCCGAAGGGGTTGGTGGCGTCGATGAGGACGATGTCGAGATTGCGCCTCAGGCGGCGGTGCTGGAAGCCATCGTCCATGACCAGCACGTCGGCGCCGCCGGCGGCGGCATCGCACGCGCCTTGCAGGCGGTCGGCGTTGACGATCACCGGCACGCCCGTCAGCCGCCGCAGCAGCTGGGCCTCATCCGACACGCCGCCCGTCGATTTGTACCCGCGGGTCAGAATCGCCGGCGACCGCCCCTGCTGCCTCAGCTGGCTGGCCACCCAGGCGACCATGGGCGTCTTGCCCGTGCCGCCGGTGGTGATGTTGCCCACCGAGATGACGGGCAGTTCGACGGCCTCTTCCTGCTCCTGGGCGTGGCCGAAGCGGTCCAGTTCCAGGGGTCTGGCCGCCGCAGCGGCTTGCGAGGGCAACAGGCCCCAGCGATACGCCCAGCGGCGCACTCGCAGAGCCGCCCCGTAGGGCTTGCTCGCCAGCCACAATCCCGTCCGCAGCAGGCGGGCCGCCAGGTCGCGCCGCCGGCCGCTGAGGATCTCCATGACCGCTTGATGGTCCATGGCCGTATCGTCAATGGGCGGTTGCCAATTGTCAACCGCCGATTGCGGTGCGGGGCGATCGTTCGGCCGCGGCTGAAAACTTTCGCTTGCTCATCGGCCGGGATCGCTTATCATGATCATTCATCTTTACTTGCTCTAGCGCCCATGGGCGCCGTACGTCCGATGGGTGCGGCGAGACACTTTGGAGTTGGAGAATATATGCCGGCTTCGAAACCGCAGGATATCCGCAATCTCGTCTTCTTGGGGCACGGTGGTTCGGGCAAGACCTCGCTGGCCGAGGCCATGCTGCACCTGGCCAAGGCCACCACTCGCCTGGGCTCCGTGGACGATGGCAGCAGCACCCTCGATTTCACCGACATCGAGCGTGAGCGCCATCACTCGGTCGATCCGGCCATGGCCTTCATCGAGCACGAAGGCAAGACCATCAACATCATCGATGCCCCCGGCTACCCCGATTTCATCGGCGGCGCCATCGGCTCGATCTCCGGCGCCGACATCGGCATGGTCGTCATCTCCGCCCCCGCCGGCATCGAAGTCAACACCCGCAAGCTCTTCAAGGTCGCCCAGCAGGCCGGGCTCGCCCTAGCCATCGTCATCAACAAGATCGACGGCGACAACATTCAGTGGGAGACCCTCCTCAAGGACATCAAGGAGACCTTCGGCAACGGCTGCAAGCCCATGAACCTTCCCGCCGACGGCGGCAAGGCTGTCATCGACTGCTTCGACGGCACGTCGGGCGAGAGCGAGCTGGGCGACGTGGCCACCGCCCACACGCAGCTCACCGAGAGCATCATCGAAGTCGACGAAGTCCTCATGGAAAAATACCTCGCCGGTGAGGAAATCCCCCATGAGAAGCTGCTGGCCGCCTTCGACAAGGCCATGTGCGGCGGCAACCTCATCCCCGTCCTGTTCACCAACGCCAAGGACGAGATCGGCGTGAAGGAGCTGATGGACGCCGTCGCGCGCGACTTCCCCTCGCCCGTCGACGTGAAGCAGAAGCCCGTCAAGGCCGGCGAGGACGCCGAGGCCGAGGAAATCCCCGTCGTCCCCGAGCCCGAAAAGCCGTTCATCGGCCAGGCCTTCAAGATCACCACCGATCCGTTCGTGGGCAAGCTCGCCTGGGTGCGGATCCTCCAGGGAACGCTGCTGCCGGACACGATGTACCACCTGCGCGACGAGAAGAAGTCGGCCAAGATCGGCCACGAGTTCAAGCTCATCGGCAAAGAGACGCACGAGGTGAAGAAGGCCATCGCGGGCGACATCATCGCCCTGGCCAAGGTCGAAGACATCCGCGCGGGCGACATGCTGCACGTCGAGCCCAAGGGCATGTTCCGCGAGATGCCCGCCGTGCCCACGCCGATGTACTCGCTGGCCGTCACGCCCAAGAGCCGCGGCGATGAACAGAAGATCTCCGAGGCCCTGCACCGCCTGGCCGGCGAGGACCCCACCTTCGTCGCCAGCCGCGACGCCCAAACCAAGGAAACCGTCATCAGCGGCATCGGCGACCTGCACCTCCGCATGATGCTCACCAAGATGAAGGTGCGCTTCGACCTGGAAGTCGACACCAAGCCGCCCAAGATCCCCTACCGCGAGACGATCTCCACCAAGGCCGACGGCCACCACCGCCATAAGAAGCAGACGGGCGGCGCGGGCCAGTTCGGCGAGGTGTTCCTCCGCGTCGAGCCCCTGGAGCGCGGCAAGGGCTACGAGTTCGTCAGCGAGCTGTTCGGCGAAGCCCTCCCCCGCCAGTACCTGCCCGCCATCGAGAAGGGCATCCTGGACGTCTGGGGCACCGGCGCCATCGCGGGCTACCCCATGCAGGACATCAAGGTCGCCATCACCGACGGCAAGCACCACCCGGTGGATTCCAAGGAAGTCGCCTTCCGCACCGCCGGCAAGTGGGCGTTCATCGACGCCGTCCAGAAGGCCAAGCCCGTCCTGCTGGAGCCGATCGTGAACATGGAAATCACGATCCCCGCCCACTACATGGGCGACATCGCGTCGGACCTCTCCGGCCGCCGGGGTCGCATCCTGGGGCAGGAGATGCTGCCGGGCAACATGATCGTCGTGAAGGCCCAGGCACCGCTGGCCGAAGTGATGCAGTACAACAGCCAGCTGCGTTCGGTGACCGCCGGCCAGGGCAGCTACACGATGGAACTCAGCCACTACGAGCCCGTGCCGGGCATGGTGCAGCAGCAGATCGTCGCCGCGGCCGCCAAGGCCAAGGAAGAGGATCAGGATAAATAACGAAAAACCCGCTTGTGTCGTTTCGGGCCGCCGCTTATAATGCCCGACCCGCCACCAAGCGGGCTGAGTAATAGCAGGAGCACAACAATGCCTCGTGTATGTCCATTCACCGGAAAGCGAACCAGTGCCGGCCGGCAGATCACCCGCCGCGGCAAGGCGAAGTACCTCGGCGGCGTCGGCCGGAAGATCACCGGCAAGACGAAGCGGACGTTCAAGGCGAACATGCAGCGCGTCCGCGCCGTCATCGACGGCAAGGTCGTCCGCATTAACGTCTCGACCAAGGCCATCCGCATGGGCGAGATCGTCAAGCCCGTCCGCCGCGAGAAGCCCGAAGCCGCCGCGGTCTGATTCCCCGGACCCCTCGCTAAAAGAATACGTCCCTGAACCGACGGACTGCTGTCCGTCGGTTCTTTTTACGCGCGGACGGGAAGACCACCGCGAGACGTGATAGCGCCGGTGAATCCCCATCACCGTAACTCCGACCCCAACGCCGACGGACTGCGTCCGTCGGTCTTCCTATTGCTTGAGTTCCCGGCATCCTTGTTGGATAATGACAGCATCTTGATCAAGGAAGATCGCTATGTGGCACGCACGCTGGGGTATGGCAATCGTCGACGGATCGCTTCTGCTGATGCTGGGGATTCTGCTAGCGATGGAGCGACCGAAGTTCGCGATGGCGTTCGATCGACCGCTCACGGACCTGTCGGACCCGCGCATCGTCGTCGCCAAGTCGCAGAATCTTCTGACCGTATACGATGGGCGGCGCGTCGTGAAACGCTACCACGTCATCTCGGGGCGCAACGGCGGCGATAAGGTCAAAGAAGGCGACGGCCGCACGCCGATCGGCACCTTCTACGTCTGCTATAAGAACCCGCAGTCGAAGTACACGCTCTCGATCGGGTTGAGTTATCCTGACAAGGAGGACGCCGAGCGCGGGCTCCGCGACGGGCTGATCACGCAGGCGGACTACGACAAGATCATGACCGCGATGCTGACGAACGACATCGAACGCTGGTGGTACACCCCCCTGGGCGGCGAGATCATGATCCACGGCGCCAAGAACGACCGCGCCGGCACCGCCGGTTGCGTCGCGATGTCCGACGACGACATTCGCGAACTCTATCCCAAGATTCCCGAAGGGACGGTTGTCGAGATCCGCGAATGACAAACGCGGGAACTCGTCCACGACCCAACGCCGAAGGACTGCGTCCGTCGGTCTTCCGATGAACGAGGGCGTTTGAAAGGGGCACGAACATGGGCGCCTGGAACGGGTGGTACCACGTCAATGGAAACACCTACGCCTCCTGGTTGCGCGGAGACCCCCGCGGGTGGCGCGAATGGAAGCACCACGAGCACGTCGATGGGGACTACAAGCATCCTCCCGCGCCGGAAGATTACGGGGACGCACTGGAGCTTTCGCAGGAGTCGATGAAGGGTGAGGTCGTGAAGCTGACTCCCGCGCATCGCCGAACCGCGGGGATGTCGATCATCGAGATGCTCCACTGGCAGGGGATCGAGACAATCTCGCTTTGCATGGGCGGGTATCACTACCATCTGCTTGGGAGATTCGGCGATGACGAGGTCCGCAACAGGATGGGACGCGCCAAGAAGCACGCGACATTCGTCCTCAAGGAACAGGGCTTTACTGGGAGGGTCTGGGGCAAACGATGTGGGGCGTTTCCGATCCGGGACCGCGAGCATCAATTGAACGTCTTCTACTACATACTGAACCACGCGAAACAGGGCGCGTGGACGTGGCACCTCAAGCAGGGGTTGTTGTGGGTGAAGAACGGACCACCGGGGACGACACCTCCGATTCAACCATAGATCCACGGTCGGGAAGACCGACGGACGCAGTCCGTCGGCGTTGTGTTCGCGCGGGAGTTTTTTGTGTGCGAGTTGGGGCAGTGTGTGCGGGGAAGCGCAACTACCCTCTCGATACTTCACCCGTCGCCGGATAGAGTTACGATATTCGTCCAGGAGATAGACATGAATCGCACATTGATCAAGGAAGCTCTCGCCAATGTTGCACCGGGCACTGAGGTGACGCTCGGCGGGTGGGTGCGGACGGTGAGGCATTCCAAGGGCGGCTTCAGCTTCATCGCGATGAATGACGGCTCATGCCTGGCCACCATCCAGGTCGTCGCTGATGGCAAGCTCCCCAACTACGCCTCGCACATCGCCACGATGACCACCGGCAGCAGCATCATGGTCAAGGGCACGGTCGTCGCCTCGCAGGGCAAGGGCCAGCGCGTCGAGGTGCAGGCGAGCGAGGTGCAGGTGCTTGGCGGCGCCGACGCCGAAAAGTACCCCATGCAGCAGAAGCACCACTCGTTCGAGTTCCTTCGCAGCCAGGCCCACCTTCGCAGCCGGACCAACACGTTTGGCGCCGTCGCCCGCGTCCGCAGCCGCATCTCTGCCGCCATCCACGAGTTCTTCCAGTCGCGGGGCTTCGTCTACCTGCACACGCCGATCATCACCGCCAGCGACTGCGAGGGCGCGGGACAGATGTTCCGCGTGACCACGCTGGACGTGAACAACCCGCCGCGCACGCCCGAGGGCAAGCCAGACTACTCGCAGGACTTCTTCGGCCGCTCGGCCTACCTGACGGTCTCGGGGCAGCTGGAGGGCGAGACGTACGCGTGCGCCCTGGGCAACGTCTACACCTTCGGCCCCACGTTCCGCGCGGAGAATTCCAACACGCCGCGCCACCTGGCCGAGTTCTGGATGGTCGAGCCGGAGATGGCCTTCTGCGACCTGGCCGGCGACGCCGACGTGGCCGAGCAGTTCATCAAGCACCTGTTCAACACCGCCTTGACCGCCTGCCGCGAGGACATGGAATTCTTCAACGAGCGAATCGACAAGACGCTGATCGAGACGCTCACGCACATCGTCAACAGCGACTTCGTCCGCATCGATTACACCGAGGCGGTCAAGCTGCTGGAGAACTCCGGCAAGAAGTTCGAGTTCCCCGTCTCCTGGGGCATCGACCTGCAGACCGAGCACGAGCGATACCTCACCGAGGAGACGTTCAAGAAGCCGGTGATCATCATGAACTACCCGGCCAAGATCAAAGCCTTCTACATGCGGATGAACGACGACGGCAAGACCGTGGCGGCGATGGACGTGCTGGTGCCCAAGATCGGCGAGATCATCGGCGGCAGCCAGCGCGAGGAACGCCTCGACGTGCTCGAGCGCCGCATGGCCGAGATGAACCTGCGGCCCGAAGATTACTGGTGGTACCTCGACCTTCGCCGCTACGGCACGGTGCCGCACGCGGGCTTTGGCCTGGGGCTGGAACGCATCATCCAGTTCATCACCGGCATGGCCAACATCCGCGACGTGATCCCCTACCCCCGCACGCCCAGATCGGCGGAGTTCTAAAAGACGGTCCGCGAACTTGCCCGCGGACAGGCAGGTCAAACGCACTCACGGAAGAGAGCGCTGGACATCGGCTTGCCGTTCGGCGATGTAGACGCCCGCTTGCCGCGGCGGCCAAACAGCGCCGAACGGACAAGCCGCCACCCACGCTGGAACTGTTGAACAACATGAAGAAGCTGATCGCAATTTCGATCGCCCTGCTGATGCTGGCGGGGTGTCATAAGAACAAAGGCGTGCGGGGCGTGGAGGCGGCCCGGCCCCAGCCGGCGGCGTCGCAATCGCCGGCGCCCTGGCCGAAGCCCAGGCCCACCGCGGCAGCGACACGAATGGCGCCAACGCCGGCGGCGGCCACTTCGCCCGCGCCTTCGGCAACGCCCGCGACAAGACCTGTCGCCGCCCCGACGACCCCGCCCGTTGCCGCCTCAGAACCCGCCAGCAAACCGGCCAGGGTTGACCCGCGCGAGGCCTGGCCCAAGACGTACGAACAGGCCGTCGCCGCCTTGATCGCCGGCCTGAAGGAGGAGGATCGCGACCTGTTCGCCTCGCTGCCCAGGCACAAGGCTGTGCGGATGCGCCCGGATTGGCCTCGCGTGCTGGGGCGGCGGTTTGGCCTGCCCGAAAACCGCCTCCTGATGGAGGCGTGCGCCGCCCGTCTGGCCCCGGCCACGCAGGCCGCCAGTCAGCCGTGGCAGCTCACGATTCACCCCGACCGTGCGGCGGAACTGATCATCGACGGGGCATGGGACCTCCTGCAGCGCAACCACTAAGTCAACTGCACAGATCGTGTACCTGCTGCCAAGTGCGGCGCTGAGTATGCGGCGCTATGGAGCTTGCCTGCCGGCAGGCAGGTGCGGTGGCAACGACGCTTTGGATTTTCTGCCGCCGTGAGTTGGGAAGCACAGAACGGGGGTAAGTGCCGCATCCACAGCGGCGGCGTCCCTCGCTGCGCTTGGGACTCTGCCGCCGCACTCCATAGGGCCCCCGCCCGCTGTTATGCTCGATTCAATCGCCCGTATCGTGTAACCTACTCGGGCATGAAGATCGAATTACATTGCCACACCAGCCGCTACAGCGGCTGCTGCAGTTCCAGCCCCGAGGACATCATCCGCGGGCTGATCGAACGCGGCTACCAGGGCGTGTTCATCACCGAGCACGACGCCATCTGGGGCGACTGGGAACTGGCGGACCTGCAGGCGGCGTTCCCGGAGATACGGATTTTCTCGGGTGTGGAGTTGGCCGTCGGCGAAGACCGCCGCTCGCACCTGCTCATCCTGGGCACCGACGACCGCAGCTACCAGCGCATCCCCACCGTGCCGGAAATCCTCCGCCGGGCCGACGAGGAGAACCACCTCACGATCCTGGCCCACCCGTTCCGGTGGGCGGTGGAGCCTGAGCTTCTCGGCGGGGAGGTCCTGCCCGACGCCATCGAGTGGCAGACGTGCAACCACATGGGAGAACTGCCGCCCAAGTCCCTCGCCGCTGCCCATCGCCTGATGCTGCCGCTGGTCAACGCCGGCGACGTGCACTCCCCCGCCATGGCCAATCGCTTCTGGGTCCAGACCGACCAGGACGTCACCGATCCCGGGCATCTGCGCGACATCATTATCGCCGGGGATTACGAGAACAAGACGGCGGAATAACGTGCGAGTTGCTGGAACTACTTGACGCCTGTCTTGCGATCAAGCTCTTCGATCTCTTCCTTCGTCCATACGTGAGGCTGTTCGTACTTGTCGTAGTGGCAACTGTCGGCGTTGATCAACACGCGCGTGCCCGGTATCTCCCTCCCGGTCCGAAGGTCAATCACGCGGTAGCGGTAGATGACGGGGCTCGCTTGCGTGAACGGCGGGTCCTGAACTTCGCTTATATAGCGGTATCGGCCGTCGGGAGAGTCATTGGCATGAAGAGTCCAGAACCGTGGGCCATTGTAGTAATAGATCAGCCCGCCAACGATGAGCAGGGCTACCCCTGTCTTGATCCACTTCCCCTTCATTCGCTGCTCCCAAGCCCCCTGCGTCCGTTTACCGCTGGCGGAAAACGATGCGGCCTTTGGTCAGGTCGTAGGGGCTCAGCTGGACGAGGACCTTGTCCCCGGGGGTGATGCGGATGTAGTTGCGGCGCATGCGGCCGGAGATGTGGCCGATGATCTCATGCTTCTTATTCGCCATGTCGATCTCGAGACGGAACATGGCATTGGGCAATGCTGCCTTGACGACGGCTTCAACTTCGATGGTATCGGCTTTGGCCATAACACTCTTTTCGTAAGACGGTAACGCGGCACTATAGCGTGCAAACGCGGCCACGTCAACGCCCGCTGTCAAAAATGTCGTCCACCTCGACGCCACGTTCCAGGCCCGCGGGGTGCCATGCTTTGGCGGCAGGCAGGCCAAAAGCATGTCCACGGCCAGTCACCTGCTCTCCCGCGAACCACACAGGGGCATGGTGCCCGATTTGGGCGCCCCCGCAAAAACCGTGTTTACATCCACAGCCCGTCTCTTATCATAGGGCGATGGAAAACCAGATCGATCCAACGCTTGTCCGGCACATAGGAAAGCTCGCACGAATCGAGCTCACCGACGATGAGGTCGCCACGTTTGGCCGCCAGTTGGCGAGCATCCTCACGTACGTGGAAAAGCTCAACGAGCTCGACACCAGCGGCATAGAGCCGATGGCGCATGCGGTGGAGATCCAGAACGTCTTCGCGGTCGACACGCCCCACGCGTCCCTCTCGCCGGAAGAAGCCTTGGCCAACGCCCCGCAGCGCGACGGCGACTTCTTCATGGTCCCCAAGGTGATCGGAGACAGCCAGTGACCGCCCTCACCGAGTTATCCGTCATCGAACTCCGCGACGCCATCGCCCGTGGCGAGGTCTCTGCCGTCGAGGCGGCCCAGGCGTACCTCAAGACGATCGACGCCACCGAGCCCCAGATTGCCTCGTTCAACGAGGTATGCTGGGACACCGCCATCGACGCGGCCAAGGCCGTCGATGCCCGCCGGGCCGCGCTGGAAAAGCTGCCGCCGCTGGCCGGCGTGCCGGTGGCTGTCAAAGACAACATCTGCACCCCCTTCGCCCGCACCACCTGCTCGTCGAAGATCCTCGCCAACTTCCAGCCCCCTTACGCCGCCACCGTCGTTCAAAAGCTGCAGGCGGCCGGCGCGGTGGTCATCGGCAAGACCAACTGCGACGAATTCGCCATGGGCTCGTCCACAGAAAACAGCGGCTTTCGCCCCACGCGAAACCCCTGGGACGTTTCGCGCGTGCCGGGCGGCTCGTCCGGCGGCTCGGCCTCGGCCGTCGCGGCGCGGCAGTGCGCCGCCGCCCTGGGCAGCGACACGGGAGGCTCCATCCGCCAGCCCGCCGCCTTCTGCGGCATCGTGGGCATGAAGCCCACGTATGGCCGCGTGAGCCGCTATGGCCTGGTCGCCTACGGATCGAGCCTCGACCAGATCGGCCCGATGACCCGCGACGTGGCCGACTGCGCCGCGCTGTCGCAGGTGATCTCCGGCCACGACCCGCTGGACTCCACGTCGATCGACCAAGCCGTGCCCGATTACCTTACCGATCTGGACAAGCCGCTGGCGAACCTCCGCGTGGGCCTGCCCAAGGAGTTCTATTCCGACGCGCTGGACCCGGAGATTCACGCCGCCCTGCAGGCCGCCGCCCGGACGTACCAGTCGCTGGGCGCCACGCTGGTGGACGTGCACCTGCCGCACAGCCGCATCGACCGCGCCGCCGACGGCGCGCTGTCGAGTTTCGCCGTGGCGTGCTACTACATCGTGGCCGCGGCCGAGGCCTCGAGCAACCTCGCCCGCTACGACGGCGTGCACTACGGCCATCGCACCAGCGAGAAGGTCTCCGACATCATCGAGCTGTATTCCAAGACGCGGGCGGAGGGATTCGGTAGCGAGGTGAAGCGCCGCATCATGCTCGGGGCCTACGCCCTGTCGAGCGGCTATTACGACGCGTATTACGTGAAGGCGTTGAAGGTGCGGCGGCTGATCAAGAACGATTTCGACCGGGCGTTTACGCAGTGCGACGTGTTGCTGTGCCCGGCCACCCCGACCACGGCGTTCAAGCTCGGCGAGAAGACGGCCGACCCGCTGACGATGTACCTCGCGGACATCTACACGATTTCCGTGAACCTCGCCGGCCTGCCGGGCATCACGATCCCGGCGGGGGTCTCCAAGGCAGGCCTGCCCATCGGCATGCAGCTCATCGGCCCCTTATTCAGCGAGGGCCCGCTCCTCCGCGCCGCCCGCATGCACGAGAAAGCCTCCGGCATCACCCGCCTCAAGCCGCCGATGTGATGCACTGTTCATGTATTTGTTTGAAACTGTCGAATAATGACAGTATCATACAAATATGCAGCGGCTAACGGAAATCGTATTGGAGAAGACAGGGCAAGGCATCTTCACCCGGCCGGAAGTTGCCTGCTGGGTCGGCGGCAGTGCGGATCGCCAGTTCGCCCTGCTTCGGCGAGCCCTCGCCCGCGGCGAGGTGGTGCGGATCCACCGCGGCCTTTATTGCCTGGCGGTGCGCTACATGCGGGGAAAGATGGACCCGTTTGTGCTGGCCCAGCGGGTCTATGGGCCAAGCTACGTCAGCCTGCAGAGCGCCTTGTCCTATCACGGTTGGATTCCCGAGGCGGTATACTCGGTGACGAGCGTATCGATGGATCGTTCGCGCCAGTTCAACACGCCGGGGGGGGTTCTCTCGTTCGTCCGCGTCCCACAGCGCGTGTTCTACACCGAGGTCGGCCGCACAGCCGGGGGAGTCCTGATGGCGTCGCCACTGAAGGCGCTGGCTGATTACGTTTATGTCCATAGCGAACAGTGGCGCACCCTCGCCCCGGCCGTCGAGAGTCTGCGGATTGACGAGGTCGTGTTGGCCTCCCTCGATGTCTCGGCGTGCGACGCGTTGCTGCTGAACTACTCATCCCTCCGCGTGCGGCGATTCCTGGCCGGAGTGCGAAAGGACTTACACCCATGAGCGTCAAAATCATTCAGGACCGTCTGGACGGCTACGGGTGCCGGTCCACCCTGGAAGAGGAACAGGCTCTTCGCGAGATCACGCAGGAGATCACGCTGGCGGCCCTGGGACGCACGGACTTCTTTCAGAAGGCCGGATTCCAGGGCGGCACCTGCCTGCGCGTCTTCCATGGGCTGAACCGTTTCTCCGAAGATCTGGACTTCGCCTTTCAGAGGCCTGCGGCTGACTTCTCGCTGAAGCCTTACCTGCTGAGCATCGCCCAGGAGCTGGCCGCCTACGGCTATGGGATCGAGATCGATGATCGTTCGAAGCTGGAGCAAGCGGTTCATCTGGCCTTCGTCAAGGATGACTCGCTGGGCAAGCTGCTGCAACTGAACTACAAGCCGGACTCGGGGCCGCTCCGCAAGCTTCGGATCAAGTTCGAGGTGGACACCAACCCGCCCGCCGGTGCCGCCTTCGAGATCAGGTACCTGGACTTCCCGTTCCCTTCCGCTATCTGCGTTTTCGGTCTACCCAGTCTCTTTGCCGGAAAACTTCACGCCCTGCTTTGCCGGCAGTACCTCAAGGGCCGCGACTGGTACGACTTCATCTGGTACACGGCCCGCCGGACGCCACCCAACTACGCATTGCTCTCCTCGGCCCTTGACCAGATGGGACCTTGGAGGACCGCGGGCGTACACGCGGATCGTGCCTGGTGCCTGGAACACCTCCTGGCGAAGATCAACACCATCGATTGGAAGCAGGCTCGCGAGGATGTTCGGGCCTTCGTCAAGCCCAACGAACTACCCTCGCTGGACCTCTGGACCCGCGACTTCTTTCTAATGCAGGCGCAGAAGCTTGCATGAGGTCAATCATCACCTGTTCCCGTCCAAAAGGCCCTTGAGCGGGTTCTTCGGGAGGTCCTTGAGCGGGTCTTTGGGGAGGCTCTTGAGAAGGTTGGCGTCGGCGGGCAGGGAGTTGGCGTCGATCTTCAATGTGTTGGCATCGACCTTTAGATTGGTGATCGACTTCGTCACATCGCCCAGGCGCTGGCGGGCGGCGGCGATATCCGTCGTCAGAAGTGCGGCCATGTCGGCGGGGATGAGCCCCTTGCCGTTCTCGATCACGCCCTGGACGACCGCCGGCAGGATCCGCCCGGCGATCTCGGCAATGGTCAGGCCCTTGCCGTCGGCGGTGCTGAGGTTGAGCATCTCGATCGTGGGGACATTGATCGTGATATTCCCCGCTTGACCCGGCAGCGGCGTCTTCACATGCGCGACGACGCCCTTGATGAGCAGGCGGTCGGCCTTGATGCGGATCTTTGAGTCCTCGTCGCCCGGGGCGGCCGGGGAACCGGGGGTGGCGGTGGGCGCCGCCGTGGGCCGGGGCTCTGCCGGCGCCGAGGCCTTGGGGCCGCCCAACTGCTGAATGTGCTTGATGATGATCGAGAGGTTGTTGTCCGCGCCCTTCTGCTCGATGTAGACTTCCATGCCCTCAATGGCAAAATCCTGCACCAACACCGTGTCGCTCAACAGGCTCTTGGGCGTGAGCTTCAGGTCGAAACGCCCCATCTTGAACGCAAAGGGCGCGGCAAAACCGGGCCCCTTGGGGTTCTCGATCACCAAGTCATTCAGGGTCAACTGGCCCTTGAGAAGGCTTAGCGTCAGCGAGTCGATTGTGCTAGTCGTGCCGGTGGCGTATGTGCCGCCCTTGACGACGGCCGTCTTGGCGATGGAGTCCACCATGGCCCAGGCCACGCCGACGGCGACGATCAGCAGTACCACCACCGAGACGAGAATCCGGATGATCCACTTCTTCATAGTTCGCTCCTTTGGTCGGCATTATCTCATGTCTATGGGTCGGGCGATACGGCGAAGCGGCGTCGGCGCCCATCCGCGATAGAAGATCATAGCCGCGGCCCTGGCCTGATGGCGGAGCCCGCCCGGGAGCGTTTTCAAAATCACTTGACCGTTTCCCGTGGCGATTGTACTGTCATCTGCGACTGGGAAGCTGGTGAAATTCCAGCACGGCCCCGCCACTGTGACCGGGAACGAACGCCGCACGACGGCCACTGCCTTCGGGCAGGAAGGTCGCGGCCTGTAGGATGATCCGGAAGTCAGGACACCAAAACACTCGCCTGAGGGCGGGTACCTTCGCGGGAAGGGCCAGGAGCGTTTCGCTTTCTCCGGGCACTCCCTGCCTTTTGGCAGGGCGGAGCGGGTGCGTCCACATCCGGCCGCCTTTTGGAGCGATCATGGCCAATCGTCTGCTGCTGGTGCGACATGCCCTGGTGGCGCCTCGCTTCGCTGGCGCGTTCGTCGGCAGCACCGACGCGCCGCTGTCGCCGCTGGGCAGACGCCAAGCGGCTGCCCTGGGCGTTCGGCTGGCAAAAGCTGCCCCCGCGACAATCATCGCCAGCCCGATGAAGCGGGCCGCACAAACCGCCCGCATCGTCGCCAAGGCCTGCGGCGCCAAGGTGCAGTTCAACGACGACCTCCGCGAGATCGACTTCGGCCGCTGGGAAGGCATGCGATTCGAAGAAATAGCCCGCCGCAGCCCCGCCGCCGTCGACCGCTGGGCCCAATATCGCGACGACTTCCGCTTCCCCGGCGGCGAGAGCATCGGCCACTTCGTCCAGCGCGTGCAGCGGTCGGCAGCGTGCCTCGCCGCCGCCGAGGCCCGCGAGGCGCTGGTCATCACGCACGGCGGCGTGGTCCGCACGATCATCTGTTGCCTGCTGGGCCTGAGCCCGCGAAACTACCTCCTCTTCGACGCCGCCCCCGCCTCCATCAGCACGCTGAACGTCTTCGACGGCAAGGGCGTGCTGGCGGGGTTGAACGATTGTTCGCACCTGGAGGGAATCGCGTGAGAGGAAGGGAAGGTCATAGGGTGCAGGGATCCGGGACCAGGGAAATGCAGTGCAATCGCTCACCTTTGGACGCCGTCCAATCTTCTGTGACGTCGCCAACAGCGCAGAAAAGCGAGCGATTGCCATCTCTCGGTGCATGCAAGCTCTTCCCCTATACCCTATGCCCTATTCCCTATTACCTTCCCCCCGTCCCACTGGAGGGATCCCTTGTCTAGAGTACACCTCATCACCGGCGGCAGCCGATCGGGCAAGAGCGGGTATGCCCAGCGGCTGGCCGAGTCGCTTCCGGGGCTGCGGGCGTTCATCGCCACGTGCCCCGTCGTCGACGAGGAGATGCGGCAGCGGATCCTCAAACACCAGCTCGCGCGGGCTGCGGGCACGTGGCAGACGATCGAGGAGCCTCTGGACCTCGCCCGCGTCATCGCCGCACGCACGGACATCCCCGTGCTGCTGGTGGACTGCCTCACGCTGTGGATCAACAACCTCATGTACGCGGCCGAGCAGGCCCACCAGCCGCCCGTCGGCGAAGAGCAGGTGGCTGCTCGAACGCGGGAGATCCTCGCCGCCTGCGCCCAGCGCGGCGGCACGATCCTGTTTGTGACCAACGAAGTGGGCATGGGCATCGTGCCCGAGAATGCCCTCGCCCGCCGATACCGCGACCTCGTCGGTCGCTGCAACCAGACCCTTGCCGCCGGCGCCAACGCCGTGACCTTGGTGACCTGCGGAATCCCATTGCATCTGAAAGGTAGCCCCGATGAGCTTGCTTGAATCGACCCTCGCGCAGATCGTGCCCCAGGACAACGCCTCACGCGACAAGGCCAAGGCCCGCCTCGACGCCCTGACCATGCCCCACTGGGCCCTGGGACGCCTGATGGACCTGGCGCTGGACCTGGCCGGAATGACCCGCAGCCTCCGCCCCGCCGTCGCCCGCAAGGCCGTCGTCACGATGGCCGGCGACCACGGCGTGGTGGCCGAGGGCGTCAGCCTCTACCCCCAGGAAGTCACGCCCCAGATGGTGTTCAACTTCATCGCCGGCGGCGCGGGCATCAACGCCCTGGCCCGCCTGGCCGGGGCCGCGGTGCACGTCGTGGACATGGGCGTCGCTGGCGACCTCTCCGCCCTGGCGACGGCCGGCAAGATCATCTCCAAACGCGTCGCCCCCGGCACGGCCAACATGGCCAAGGGCCCGGCGATGACGAAGGAGCAGGCGCGGCGATCGGTCGAAGCCGGCATCGAAGTGGCCATGCAACTGGGCAAGGACACCGACATGTTCGGCACCGGCGACATGGGCATCGGCAACACCACGCCCTCCACCGCCATCGTGGCCGTGCTGACAGGCGTGCCGGTTTCGCAGGTGACCGGCCGCGGCACGGGCATCAACGACGCGCAGCTGCTGCACAAGGTGAGCGTCATTGAGAAGGCGATCGCGCTGAACCAGCCCGATAAGCGCGACGGCCTGGACGTGCTGGCCAAGGTCGGCGGATTCGAGAGCGGCGGCATCGCCGGGCTCATCCTGGGCGCTGCCGCCCAGAAGAAGCCCGTCGTGGTGGATGGCTTCATCTCGACGGCCGGCGCGCTGATCGCCGCCTCGCTGGCCCCGGCCGCCAAGGACTATATGATCGCCGCGCACCGCAGCGTCGAGCAGGGCCACCGCGCGATGCAGGAATTCCTGGGCAAGTGGCCGCTGCTGGACCTCAACCTACGCCTGGGCGAAGGCACCGGCGCGGCCCTGGCCTTCAACCTCATCGAAGCCGCCGTCCGAGTCCTCAGCGAGGTCGCGACCTTCGAGGAAGCCTCAGTCTCCAAGGCCGACAAATAGGACAGCGAACCCATGAAAAGCTTCCTCGCCGCCATCCGGTTCCTCACGATCGTCCCCGTGCCCGGCACGCTGGGCACGGCCGAGGCCGACATCGTCGGCTGCAAGCCGTGGTTCCCGCTGGTGGGCCTGCTGGCCGGGGCCGTCATCGCGGCGATGGCCTGGCTGCTGGGGCTGGTGCTGTCGCCCGTGCTGACGGCGGCGCTGACGGTGATCCTGCTGGCGGCGGTGTCGGGCGGCTTCCACCTCGACGGCCTCAGCGACACCGCCGACGGCTTCCTGTCCAGCCGCCCGCGCGAGCGGATCCTGGAGATCATGAAGGACAGCCACGTCGGGGCGATGGGCGTGATCGCCATCGTCTGCGTGCTGCTGGTGAAGTTCGCCGCTTTGGCCTCCACCTTCGGCCCCGGCCGAGCGGGGCCATGGGCCGCCGCGGGCCTGGCCGTGCTGGGCGGGCGATGCATGATGGTCGTCGCGATGACGCTGTTGCCCTACGCGCGCCCCGAGGGCGGGCTGGGCAGCATCTTCTACCGCCAGCGTTCAGTCGCCGCCGCGGGGCTATCGGTGGCGGTGCTGGCCTCGGCCGCCCTGGTGGTGGCCGGGCGCGCGGGCGTCGTCGCCGCCGTCCTCGCCCTGCTGGTGACGATGCTCTTCGCCCTGCAGTGCCGCCGCAAGATCGGCGGCGCCACAGGCGACACCCTCGGCGCCACGTGCGAACTCGTCGAGGCGACGGTGCTGGTCTGTTTGTCGGTCTGAGTTTTTTCACCACAAAGGACGCAAAGAACATAAAGGTAAGAGGCCGCTATCGGGCAAAAGCTCGATGCGCGGGCGTTTGTGACTCGAGTCGGATGGCGGCTTGCCCGTTCGGCGCTGTTCGATCTTGGCGCGCAGCCGAACAGCGCCGAACGGACAAGCCGCCACCAATGCGTCTGGTTGCACTCCAGAGCAGGCGAAGCTCTTTACCTTCGTGTTCTTTGCGCCCTTTGTGGTGAAAGCTTTTGCAGCGAACCTTTTGACCTTGGACAATCGATGCGACTGGAATACCAAATACTTCTCGCCATCGCCCTGGACCTGCTGATCGGCGATCCGCGATGGCTGCCGCACCCGGTGCGGGCGATCGGGGCGTTTGCCCCCGCGGTCGAGAAGGCGACGCGGCGGCTCATCCCCCACCTGCGCCTCGCGGGCGTGCTGGCCGAGATCGTCATCGTCGGCGCCTCGGCGGCCGCCGCCTGGGGCGCGGTGCGACTCGCTGTCCTGGCCCACCCGCTCGCCAGCGACGTCGTCTCCATCGTCATCATCTACACCACCATCGCCGCACGCGACCTCGCCGGCCACAGCCTGGCCGTCTTCGCGGCACTGCATAGGGACGACCTCCCGCTCGCCCGCCGGTGCGTGGCCATGATCGTCGGCCGCGACACCGCCGCCCTGGACGCCGCGGGCGTCTCCCGCGCCGCCGTCGAGAGCGTCGCCGAGAGCACGGTCGACGGAGTGACCGCCCCGATCTTCTTCGCCGTCCTCTTTGGCCCCGCCGGGGCGATGGCGTACCGCGCGATCAACACGCTGGACTCCATGTTCGGCTACAAGGACGACCGGTACTTCTACTTCGGCTGGGCGGCGGCACGCCTGGACGACCTGGCCAACTATGTCCCCGCCCGCCTCACCGGCCCCCTGATGGCCGCTGCCGCCGCGCTGCTCGGCCGCCGCGCAGCCGACAGCTTCCGCGTGCTCGCCCGCGACGCCCGCAAACATGAGAGCCCCAACGCGGGCTTCCCCGAGGCCGCGATGGCCGGCGCGCTGGGCGTTCAACTCGGCGGGCGGAACTACTACAATGGCGAGCCGCTGGACAAGCCGACCATCGGCGACGCCCTCACCGACGTCGCCCCGCGACACATCGTCTGGGCCAACTCCCTGATGCTCGCGACGATGCTGCTGTTCGCCGGCCTATGCCTCGCGGCGCGATGGGGCGTGGTGGAGTTGATCGGGCGATGGCGATAGAAGAAGGCAATAAGAAGAAGGCAATTGGCAATAGGCAATTGGCAATAGGCGGAAGAGAAGAGCTTCGCGGCATGCAAACGTGTGGCAATCGCTCGCTTTTCAGCGCTGTTCGCGGCGTCACCGAGCATTGAACAGCGCTTAAAGGCGAGCGATTGCCGGGCGTTTCAGCGTGCGAAGCTCCTTCTCTTCGCCTATTTGCCAATTGCCTTCCTTCCAGTCGCATTCCTACTAATGGAGCTGACTAATGTCCGACAAACCGAGAGTCCTGATTTTCACCGGCGAGGGCAAGGGCAAGACCACGGCCGCGATGGGGTTGGCCCTGCGGGCGAGCGGCCATGGGATGCCCGCGTTCATCCTGCAGTTCGTCAAGAGCGACCAGTCGACGGGCGAGCGGGCGGGTGCCGCCAACCTGCCCCACACGCAGTTCGTTCAGGTGGGAATGGGCTTTCTGCCGCCGCGCGAGGATGAACGCTTCGCCGCCCACAAGGCCGCGGCGGTCGCCGGCCTGCGCCGGGCCGAGCAGGCGATCGCGTCGGGCGTCTACCCCGTGGTGATCCTCGACGAGGTCTGCTACGCCGTCGCCCGCGGCCTGCTGGACGAGTCCGCCGTCCTGGACGCCTGCCGCAAGGCCGCCCCCGGCTCGGTCATCGTCCTCACCGGCCGCGGCGCCACGCCCGGCCTGATCGACCTCGCCGACACCGTCACCGAGATGCGCTGCCTCAAACACGGCATGGACGCCGGCATCGCCGCGCAGAAGGGCGTGGAGTTCTAGAGAAGCGGTTGATCGGTGAATTGGTGAATCGGTGGATCAGTGAATCAGTAAATCAGATAGATGCTGCAGCCGCCCTGCGGCTTAAGTTCGGCGGCGGAACTGTTCCAACTGTTCAATCGCCCGCTGTGCGGGCTCGACCTGATGCCTCTGCACCCCGGGTTCGCCCGAGTACGGGCTTCACCCGGGGCTACCCATCAATCACCCGCTGCGCGGGTGAAAACACCGGCCGCGGCGTAGGCTTGGAGAATCGGTTCTTCCGTGTGCAGAACCCTCGCCCTTTGGGCGAGGAACCTGCACACCCTACCCATGCGACCCGTCGCTCCCCGATTCTCGGATCCACTGATTCACCGATCCACCGATTCACCGCCGCCGCAGGCGGCTACAGCCGGCTGAGGCAGACGTTGATCGCGAGGTCGCCTTTGAGCTTGTTCTTGAGATCGACGATCATGAAGGTGTTTGCGTACTGGTCGTGGGGGTTCTGCGTGGGGAACAGCGGGTGGAAGCCTCCCTGCTTCTTGCCGTCGACGGTGTCCATGTCCACGACGATCATGTCGAAGCCGATGAAGTCACGCTTCGAAAGGTCCGAGTCGTTGTGCTTGGAGAACTTGTCGTTGATCGCCAGTTGCATCTTGTAGCCGCCCTGCACCTGCGTCGTTTTAAGGATTGCGGCGTTGTTCATGCCCCGCCCCAGCCAGGCCCGCAGCACGCCGGTGAACAGCGGCTTGTCGTACACGTTCAGCACCGTCTGGTGCACGTCGCTGTCGGTGTTGACGTCGGCGAACCGCTCCGCCGGGCGGTAGTCCAGCCACAGGATCACGCCGTCGCGCCCCCACGGCCAGGGGTCGTCGCTGCGGATCTCGCTGTCGAACACCTCCGCCTCCACCAGCAGGCCCTTGCCGTCGGACGCCACCGACCAGTTGGCCACCTTCGCCCCCTCGGGCCGCTGGGCGGGGCCCTCGACGGTGCCCGACGCCTTGCCGTCCTTGAGATGCAGCACCCGCACCTTGCACAGATCGATCACGTACAGGCTGCGTTTGGCGCCTTCGGACAACTCCAGCACCAGGTCCGTCGCCTTGCCCGCCTCGAGGTACAGCAGCTTCTTGGGCAACTTGAGCTTGAGCTTATCGCTACCCGTCAGCGGCCACTTCTGCGTCTCGCGATAGTCGCCGATGCTCAGCGACGCCGTCACCGTCATCGCCGCGGCGCTCTTCACCGACAGCTGGATCGAGTCCTCATCCTCATCGAGGAACCGCGACACGAGCGACACGTCCACGCCCAGTTCCGCAGCCGGCTCGGCCAAGCGACGCTCGCCGACGAGCTTGCCGCCGAGGTTCAGCCGCCGGATCAGCGACCGCGCAATCTGGTACTGCCCCAGCGAGCCCGGATGCACGCCGTCGGGCCGCAGCGTCTGCTGCGTCGCCAGCGTGTCCTGAAACGCCTCGAACTCCTCGGCCACAGGCACGTACAGAACGCCTTCAGCCGCGGCGACCTCTTTGAGGATCGCGCTGCACTTGCGGAGGAACTCGGCCGTGCCGCCCAGTTCCCACACGCTGGACCAACCGAGCGATTCATCCGTCAGTGTGGGCGACATGAGGATGACCGTGATGCCGTTGGCCTTGGCCGCGTGGGCGAAGTCGGCGAGGCTCTTGCGATAGCTCTCCAGGGCCGCTTCCATCGGCTGGCCCTTTCGCCAGGCGCTGTTGATGGAATTGTTCATGCCCGTCATGTAGCTGATGATGATCGGGCGCTGGGCCTCGGGAATCTTCTCGAATTGTTCTTTGCCAGCCGACGCCAGGGCGCCGCTGCGGCCGGCCTGCTCGAATCGGATGTTGGCCTGGGGGTAGTAATGCTTGACCGTCCGCTCGACGGCCCGACGATAGGTGTCGGCGTTGGTGATGCTGTCGCCCATGAACAGCCAGAGGTCGCCATCCTTGAGGAAGCAGTTCTTGTCCTGCGCCATCGCCGTCGTCGCCGCCATGCCGATCACCGCCGCCATCGCTGCCCGCCTGATGGAGATCATGAGTTTGCCTTTCTCTGTCCGTAGAGAATCGCTAAGGAATGTACCGTCTTGGATGCGAGGTGGCAATGGCAGTTCAACACCCGTTGACATCCGCCGTTGCGCGGCATATCGTTCTATCTGCCGCCGAGTCCCGCGGATCGCGGGAGCGGGGGACCCAAGTTTGTTGGGGCGTATCGCCGCAAGGCGTAGGGCAACTCTTTCGGCCCGAGCCCGTCAGCTAACCCCGTAGGCGTCGAAGGAGAGAACCTGTGGACGGCCGCAGGTCGACTCTCATGGATTGTCGGCCACGAGGTTCTGTATGCGCATCATTCCACCGCCGGTTCCCTCCGGCATGCCGCCCGAGCCGCCCACGGCGGCGGGCAAGGTCAAGCGAGCCCTTGTGGGCCGCCCGCGCGACCTGGGCGACCACCGGATCTTCCGCCACCTGTCGATCGTCGCGTTCCTGGCCTGGGTCGGCCTGGGGGCCGATGGGCTATCCTCATCGTGCTACGGCCCGGGCGAAGCGTACCGCGAACTGCAGGCGTATCCGCATCTGGGCGTGTACGTCGCCATCGCCTCGGCCATCACCATCTTCATCATCGCGGCCAGTTATTCGCAGATCATCCGCCTGTTCCCCACCGGCGGCGGCGGGTACCTGGTGGCCAGCAAGCTGCTGTCGCCGACGGCGGGGATGATCAGCGGCTCGGCCTTGCTGATCGACTACGTGCTGACGATCACCGTCAGCGTGGCCAGCGGCGCCGACGCCATCTTCAGTCTCCTGCCGCCTCATTACGACCAGTACAAGCTCCTGGCGTCGGTGACGGTGGTGGGCCTGCTGACCCTGCTGAACATGCGCGGCGTGAAGGAGTCGGTCCTGCCGCTGGTGCCGATCTTCCTGGTGTTCGTCGCGTCGCACGTATTCGCTATCCTCTATATCCTGTTCACCCACGCCGGCGACCTGGCCGCCGCCACGGTCGCCGTCGGCAGCGACACGGTCTCGGCCAAGTCCGCTCTGGGCTGGGGCGGCCTGCTGCTGGTGATCATGCGGGCGTATTCCATGGGCGCCGGCACGTTCACCGGCATCGAGGCCGTCTCCAACGGACTGCCCATTTTGCGAGAGCCCCGCGTCAAGACCGCCCGCCGCACAATGGCCTACATGGCCGTCTCGCTGGCGTTCACGGCCGTGGGGCTCATGCTGTGCTATATCGTGCTTCGCCTGCCGGTGGCACCCGGCAACAACGACCCCACGCAGAACGCCATCCTGTTCCGCGCGATGACGCAAGGCTGGAGCCCGCAGGCGTGCAACATCTTCGTCATCGTCACGCTGATCAGCGAGGGAGCCATCCTGTTCGTCGCGGCCCAGGCAGGGTTTCTCGATGGCCCGCGAGTCCTGGCCAGCATGGCCCTGGACCGCTGGTTCCCAAGTCGTTTCGCCCTGTTGAGCGATCGACTGGTGGCGCAGAACGGCATCCTGCTGATGGGCGTGGGCGCCGCGGTGCTGATGGTATGCACGGGCGGACAGGTGGGGCTGCTGCTGATCCTCTACAGCATCAACGTGTTCATCACCATTTCGCTGTCGCAGCTGGGCATGGTGCGCCACGGCTGGCAGTCGCGCCGGAGCGAACGCCGCTGGCTGCGCGGATTGTCGATCAATGGCCTGGGGCTGCTGCTCAGCGGCGGCATCCTCGCATCGGTCGTCGTCGTCAAGTTCCATGAAGGCGGGTGGATCACGCTGGTGATTACCGCGGGGGTGGCGGCGGTGGCCTGGCTGGTGCGCCGCCACTACAACCGCGTGGGCCAGTTGCTGCGGCGGTTGGACGCACTCGTGCAGGCCGTGCCGAAAGACATCTCCGCGGCCGCGCCACGCCCCTGCGATACGACGGCCAAGACCGCCGTCCTCTTCGTCAACGGGTTCAACGGGCTGGGCCTGCACTCGCTGCTGAACATCCGCCGCCTGTTCGGCGACACGTTCCGCAACTTCGTGTTCGTTCATGTCGGCGTGGTGGACGCGGGCAATTTCAAGGGCGTGCAGGAGGTGGACAACCTGCGGAGGTTCGTGGCCGAGTCGCTGGGGCGGTACGAGAGCTTCTGCCGCCACGAGGGCTTTTACAGCGACGGCTTCCAGGCCATTGGCGTCGATGCGGTGGAGGAGATTCTCAAGCTCGCCCCGCAGTTGCTGGAGAAGTACCCCGACGGCGTCTTCTTCGGCGGCCAGCTTGTCTTCGGGCGAGACACGCTCATGAACCGCTGGCTGCACAATTCCCTGGTCTTCGAAGTGCAGCGCCGCTTCTACAGCAGCGGCATCCCCTTCGTGATCCTGCCGATCCGGCTGGGGAACTAGTAGTTCATCACAATCGAATATGTGAGTGCGTCTGGCAGCGGCTTGCCGTTCGGCGCTGTAGAAGCGCAGGGCGTCACCCACCTCTGACAGCGCCGAACGGCAAGCCGCCGCCAAGGCGTTACTCCCGGAATCAAGCGTGAAGGACTGCTAGAAAAACCTCGGCGGCGAAAGGCTCTTGTTCGTGTAATCCGTGTAATTCGTGGACACCACTCTGTAAGATTGAGCCGATGCGTTACCGCGAGCCAGCCATATGCCTCCGCACGACGGACTTCAGCGAGACGTCGCAGGTCGTGCATTTCCTGGCCCGGAACTACGGTCAGGTGAGGCTGATGGCCAAGGGCACCAAGCGGCCCAAGAGCAAGAGCGGCGGCGCGATCGACCTGCTGGCCGAGGGCGACCTTGTGTTCATCGCCACCACGCGCGACACGCTGGGCACGCTGGTGGAGTTCACCGAAAGCGTGCCGCACACAGCCTTGCGGGCCGACTCCAGGCGGCTGAACACGGCGCTGTACATGATCGAGCTGGCGGGCCTGCTGGTGGCCGAGGCCGACCCGCACCCGGAGGTCTTCGACCTGCTGCACAACGCGCTGGCCCGCACCGGCCAGGCCGATGCCCCGCTGGGGCCGGTGCTGGCGTTCTACCAGTGGCGGCTGCTGCGGCGCGTGGGCCTGCTGGGCGATCTCACTGAGTGCACCACGTGTGGTGCAGCCATCGCCCAGGGCGACAAGGACGTCTTCTTCTCCTCACGACAGGGCGGTATGGTGTGCGGCAACTGCCAAGCGGGCGCGGCCGAGAAGCATCGCGTCGATGCCGCGACGCATGCGGGCCTGGCCGCCTTGACGGCCCTGGAGGCCGGGGCCAAGGTCACCCTCAGCGACCCGCAGGCCGCCGGCGTCAGCCGCCTCCTCGCCTATCACGTCAGCCAGCAACTCGGCCGCACGCCGCGCATGCTGCGACACGTGCTGTAAGGGTCCCAGGGCGATCCATCATTCGGAAAATGTGAGTGCGCTTGGGGGCCTGATTCAACCGTGACGGACTACCAGGCCCGCTTGTGTCCCCTTGCAGCCTCCCGCGCGGTCCGTATAATGAGCCCCCGAGGCGGTGACCGCTACATGAAGAAATATCGTCCCATCCTGACCCTGGTGCTGCCGGCGCTGCTATTGCTTGCCGCCGCGACCGCCTCGGCCCAGGAATACGAGTGGCAGGACGGCAACTGGGTCGTCGTTCCCGCCCCGGCCAAGGGCACGCCGCAAGGCGAGCTCGCACTCATTCGCCAGTACGTTGAAGAAGGCAAAGGCCTTACCGCCGTCAACGCCGCCAAGAAGTTCCTCAAGCAGTACCCCGACGCCCCCGAGGCCGAAGAGGTCATGAACCTCGCCGGAGCGGGCGAGATTCTCCGCGGCCGCTATTTCCAAGCCTACGAATACTACCAGAAACAGCTGGAGCAGTATCCCGGCGGGCAATATGCCGAGCGGGCGCTGGAGAAGGAATTCGATGTCGCCGAAGCCTTCCTGCAGGGCAAGAAGCGCATCGTGCTGGGCATCTTCTACGTGCCCGCGCAGGACGACGGCATCACCATCCTGGGCAAGATCGCCGAGCACGCGCCGGGCTCCAACCTGGCCGAGCGGGCGCTGATGCGGATCGCCGACTACCACTACAATGCACAGGACTACGCCGAGGCCGCGGGCGACTACGATCGCTACCTCGACGTGTTCTCCAGGTCGCCCCGGGCTGCGTATGCAATGCTGCAGGCGGCCAAGTCCAGCTACGCGGCCTTTCGTGGCGTGGATTGGGACGACACCCCGCTGCTGGACGCCCGCCAGCGTTACCAGGCCTACGCCGAGCGGTTCCCCCTCCAGGCCGAGCAGGCCAACGTGCCTCGCACGCTGGAGACGATCCGCGTGACGCTGGCCCAGAAGATGTACGGCATCGGCGTGTTCTATGAACGCATTCATCGGCTCGATCCGGCCAAGTTCTACTACAAGAAGGTGATCGAGACGTACCCCGGCACGCCGTGGCAATCGGCGGCGAGTGCAGCCCTGATGCGCCTGGGTGTTTCGACGCCCATCCGCCCGGCCACCCAGCCGGCCAGCGCCCCGGCCACCGCGCCGGCCGCGGAGGAACGTCCATGAAGCAAATCGCCCCAATCCTCCTGGCGGCGCTGCTGGGCGGCGCCGCCCTGCTGACGGCCAGTTGCTCCAGCGACCCCCACCAGGGTTACTCCTGGAGCCCGCCGTTCCGCAAGGACATCCGCACGGTGGCCGTGCCGATCTGGACGGTCGGCAAGGACGTGTATCGCCGCGGGCTGGAATTCCGTCTCACCGAAGCGATCAAGAAGCAGATCCCGCTGCGGACGCCCTACCAGATCAGCGACAAGTCGCGGGCCGACACGCTGCTGACCGGCACGATCGACTCGGTCATCCAGCGCCCCCTCAGCATCAACCCCGACACCGGCCGCCCCCGCGAGAACGAGATCACCCTGGTGGTCACGTTCACGTGGACGGACCTTCGCTCAGGCAAGGGCGGGGAGAGCCTGCGACAGATCTCGAACTTCCGCGTCAGCGACAATTACATCCCCTCCTCGCCGTTCAATGAGGACTTCTTCTGGGGTTCCGAGAGCCTGATGAACCGGATGGCCCAGCAGATCGTCGAACAGATGGAACTGCCCTGGGGCAAGCCCGCCAGCAGGCCCGCGGACAAGTAAAGGCCTGGCACGACCGGCGGAGTTCAGCCGCCGTCATCGAAAATCCAGCCTTTGGGACGCTGCGATTTGGCCCTGCTTCCTGTCCTTCGCACCCCGGCGTTTCTTTTCGGGCTTGGCTTAGCCTCCGGGGGCGCTTAAGATGGATTGGAAGTTTCCCGTGCGGGAGAACCTTTGACAACCGCTGCGGGTAGTATTGAAGAGAATTAATATGCCACCACTCAATAATCAAGAAGACCCGCAGCGAGACCCCTCCCCCAGCCGCTTCAGCAAGACCATGCTGGGCTGGCTTGTTTTCATCGCCGTCGGCGTGCTGCTGATGTCGCTGTTGACGCGGGGGTTCGACCAGGGCCGCGAGATCTCAATCCTCGACTTCTGGAACTTCGTCGAGAACGGCCAGGTCACCGGCAAGATCATCATCAAGGAAAGCCGCATCGAGGGCGAGAACACCAAGGGCCCCTGGCTGGCCAAGGGGCAGTCCTCGAAATTCTTCGTCGACTACAACTACACCACCGACCGCGAGTTCAACGACAAGCTCATGGCTGCGCTTCGCAAGAACGGCACGCCCGCCCAGCCTTACTATGACTACTCGTGGTGGCGGTCGCTGTTCCCGCAGTTCCTGGTGATGGCGATCGTCTTCCTGGCCATCTGGTTCCTGCTGTTCCGGCGCCTGGGCGCTTCGGGCGGCGGCGGGGGCTTCCTGGGCGGCTTCGGCCGCTCGCGTCACCGCGTGCTGACCAAGGAGCACACCCGCGTGACGTTCAAGGACGTCGCGGGCATCGACGAGGCCAAGGACGAGGTCGGAGAGGTCATCGAATTCCTCAGGAACCCGCGAAAATTCCAGCGCCTCGGCGGGCGCGTTCCCCGCGGCGTCCTGCTGATCGGCGAGCCTGGCTGCGGCAAGACGCTGCTGGCCAAGGCCATCGCAGGCGAGGCGGACGTCCCCTTCTTCTCGATCTCCGGCAGCGACTTCGTGGAGATGTTCGTTGGCGTCGGCGCCAGCCGCGTGCGAGACCTCTTCAAGCAGGCGAAGGAATCGTCGCCCTGCATCATCTTCCTGGACGAGATCGACGCTGTCGGTCGCCGCCGCGGCATGGGCTTCAACGGCGGCGGGCACGACGAGCGCGAGCAGACCCTTAACGCCATCCTGGTGGAGATGGACGGCTTCGACAGTTCCGACCAGGTCATCGTCTGCGCCGCCACCAACCGCGCCGATGTGCTGGACCCCGCCCTGACCCGCCCCGGCCGCTTCGACCGCCAGGTCGTCGTGCCCCTGCCGGACCTCGCGGGGCGGTTCTCCATCCTCCGAATCTACGCCGAGAAGGTGAAGTGCGGCCTGGACGTCGACCTCCAGCGGCTGGCCCGCGGCACACCCATGTTCAGCGGCGCCGACCTGGCCGCATTGGTCAACGAGGCCGCCATCGCGGCCACCATGGCCAACAAGGACTTCATTGAACAGGCGGACCTCGAAGAGGCCCGCGACAAGGTCCGCTGGGGCCGCTCGCGCAAGAGCCGCGTCATCGACGACAAGGAAAAAGAGATCACCGCCTACCACGAGGCCGGGCACGCGCTGGTGCAACTGCTGACGCCCGGGGCCGACCCCCTGCACAAGGTGTCGATCATCCCGCGAGGCGGCATGGGCGGCGCGACCTTCTCCCTGCCCGAGAAGGACCGCTACCTCTACACCCGCCTCTACTGCAAGGCCGTCCTCCGCGTCATGCTCGCCGGGCGGCTGGCCGAGGAGATCTTCTGCAACGACATCTCCAGCGGCGCCTCCAGCGACATCGCCAACGCCACCGAACTGGCCAAGAAGATGGTCCTCGACTGGGGCATGAGCGACAAGCTCGGCATGATTCGCTTCGCGGCCGATGAGAAGCGGGCCTTCCTGACCGAGATGTCCGGCAAGGACTACTCCGACAAGACGGCTGAGACCATCGATCAGGAGATCAAGGCCTTCATCGACGAGGCGTACAACAGCACCCGCGACCTGCTGCAGGTGAACCGCGACAACCTGGCCAACATCGCCACCGCCCTCATGCGGTACGAAACGCTGACGGGCGAGGAGGTGCGCCAGATCGTCGACGGCAAGCCGCTGGACAAGCCCACGATGGATGACCTGCTCAACCGCGAGCACGCCAAGACCCCGCCCACGCCGGGCGGCGTGATCTTCACGCCCCCTGTCCCCAAAAAGGGCCCCTTGCCCGAACCGGGATGAGGGAAAATCCGAAAACCGAAGCACGAAACCCGAAACAAATCGAAGCTCGAATTCTGATGATTCGGTGATTCGTGCTCGTTTCGGATCTCGTGCTACGCGTTTCGGCTTTGTTCCCGTCGGGCCCCTCAGCATTTCCCCTTCCTTCGCATCGGGGAAAGTACTACCATACCCCGGATGAGAAGGGTTGCCTCATGGCTGGTTTCCCAGCTGTCGCGCGTGACTTCCTCAGGCCGATTCGTCCCCGAGATTGACGGCCTGCGCTTTGTCGCCATCGCGTCGGTGCTGTTCTTCCACACGCACTGGGTGTTCTTTTCGCCCGAGGCCGACACCCCGGGCGCCTGGAAGCCCCTCATCCACCTGATGCTGCAGGGCTGGTTCGGCGTGCAGCTGTTCTTCATCATCAGCGGGCTGATCCTGTCGATGCCCTTCGCCGAGCACCACCTCGCCGACGGCAGGTCCGTCGGCCTGGGCAAGTACTACATCCGCCGCCTTACGCGGCTGGAACCCCCCTACATCATCAACCTCACGCTGCTGCTCCTGCTGATGGTCTACTGCTGGGGCGGCGACCTGGCCGCCCTCACGCCTCACTACTTCGCCAGCATGGGCTACTCGCACAACTTCGTCTATCACGAGTGGAGTTCCGTCAACGAAGTCACTTGGACGCTGGAGATCGAGGCCCAGTTCTACCTCCTCGCGCCCCTGCTGGCGACGGTGTTCATGCTGCCATCGAAATGGCTGAGACGCGGCATCATCGTCGCGGGCATCGTGGGCGCGACCTGGCTGGAAGAATTCGCCAGCGCGTCGGCGCACAGCGACTTCCTGCACCGGACGATCGCGACGCAGATCCGCTACTTCCTGATCGGCTTCCTGCTGGCCGACGTGTACGTCGCGACCTGGCGGGGCAAGCCCGCCAAGGGCCTCGCGTGGGATCTCGTCGGCCTGGGCGCGTGGCTGGCCGTGCCCAGCCTGCTCGATTACAGCCTCGCCCCGTACCTGAACCTGGGCCCGACGTTCAACGGCTACCGCATGTGTGCGTATCTGCTGCCCGCGGCCCTGCTGGTGGCGTACATCGCCGTGTTCCGCGGCCGCCTGCTCAACCGCCTGTTCTGCAACCGCTGGCTGGTGACGATCGGCGGCATGTGCTACACGATCTATCTCTACCACACGACGCTGATCCGCCTTCTGCAGCCGCACCTGCCGGACCTTGGCGGTTCGCTGTGGCTGGGGCTTGCGGTGCAGGTGGCGCTGCTGCTGGTGGTCGTGGCCATCTCCAGTGCGATGTTCTGGCTGTTCGAAAAGCCATTCATGCGCAAAGACTGGCCACAGCGGTCGTGGCAGAAGGTTCGGCAGTGGTCCGCAGCCCTGATTCCCCAACCCCCTGTGCCCGCTCCGGTCATCGTCGAAGAACCCGCAGAATTCATCGAAGACGCAAAAGACGAGTGATTCCAGGTGCCGTGTTCGGATCTGCCGGCAGGCAGGTCAAAGGCATGTTTACACCAGAGTGGGTTTGATCTCCGCGCCGCGACTCGTGAGTCACTGAAGTGACCATGCCTCGCCCTGCGTCAACTCAAGCGATCCCACGCATTACTTTGCGGGCTTGGTCGCGGGAACGGGGCCCAGCAGATCGACCTTCACGACGCGCTGGTCGGTGAAGGACAGGCCGGTGAGGTAGTCGGTGAAGACGGCGCGGACGGTGATCTGGTCGTGCTGGGGCGGCGCCTTGAAGGGGCACTCGATGATGTACTGCTCGCTCATGAAGCCGTTGATCCAGCGGTTGCCCAGTTCTTTGGGGCCCAGCGTCATCTCCCCCAGCAGGTTGCCCCCCGCCGGGGCCGCGAGGTCGTACAGTTGCACCTTCAGCGTGCCGGCGGCCTTGATCGCACTGTTGAACTGGTCGATGGTGGTGACGTAGACCTTGACGGCGTTGTCCGGCCCTTTGCCTGCGGCGTTCACGCCGGTCGAATACTCCCCCACCTGGACCTTCTTGACGAGGAACAACTCGTCCAGCCGTTTGCCGGCCCCGAGACCCTGCAGGGTCTGGACCTGCTCCGCCAGCTGCTGGTTTTCCTTCTGCAGCTGCTGCGTCTGGGCTTGCGACTTGACCAACTGGTCGCGCGTCTCGACCAGCTCACGGCGGACAGCAATCGTCGGGTCTTCCCCGCCGCAGCCGCCGCAGGCGCACGCCGCCAGCAGCGCCATCGCCGCATGGAGCGCGCGGAGTCTCATGTCCTCTCGTCCGTCATCGGGCGCTTCGTCTGAACGCCTTCGGGCAGCCGTTCCATCACCTGGTCCACGCAGCCATAGGCGACCGCCTCGCCCGCGTCCAGCCATTTGTTGCGGTCGCAGTCGCGCTCAATCTGCTCGACGGACTGGCCCGAATCATGGGCCATCAGTTCGTACAGCCGCTTGCGGAGGCGGATGATCTCGCGGGCCTCGATGTCCAGCTCGGTGGCCGATCCGGTCAGCGTGCCGCGGATGAGCGGCTGGTGGATGAGGACGCGGCTGTTGGGCAGCACGAAGCGTTTGCCCTTCTGCCCGCCGCCCAGCAGCACCGCCCCCATGGAGGCGGCCATCCCCACGCAATACGTGGCGACCTGGCAGCGGATGAACTTCATCGTATCGTAGATTGCCAAGCCCGCCGAGATGCTGCCGCCGGGCGAGTTGATGTACATGTGGATGTCGGCCTTGGGATCCTCGTTGGACAGGAACAGCAGCTGCGCAACGATGACGTTGGCGACGTCGTCGTCGATGGCATCGCCCAGGAAGATGATGCGGTCGTGAAGCAGGCGGCTGTAGATGTCGTAGCTGCGTTCCCCGCGGCCGGTCTTTTCGATGACGATCGGTACGAGTTGGTTATGGCTCATATTCATTTCCTTTGCTACGACTGCTTCTTGACGTTCTTCTTGGGGGCCTGGACGATCTCGTCGACGAGGCCGTACTTCACGGCCTCCTCGGGCGACATGTAGCGGTCGCGCTCGGTTTCCTGCTCGATCTGATCAACGGTCCGCCCGGTGTGCTTGGCCATCAGTTCGTTCAGCAGCCTCTTGGCCCGGAGGATCTCCTCGGCCTGGATCTGGATGTCGGCCGCCTGCCCGGTCACGCCGCCCCAGGGCTGGTGGATCATGATCTTGCTGTGAGGCAGGGCGAAGCGCTTGCCCTTGGTGCCGGCGGCGAGCACCATGGCCGCCCCGCTGGCCGCCTGCCCCACGCAGTACGTCTGCACGTCGCAGGTGAGGAAGTTCATCGTGTCGTAGATCGCCAGCGTGTCATCGACGGCCCCACCGGGCGAATTGATGTACAGGTTGATGTCGCGATCGGGGCTCTTGGCCTGCAGTTCCAGCAGGCGCATGATCAAACCGCCGGCCGTGCCGGGATTGATCTCGCCCCACAGGAAGACGATCCGCTCATCGGCCAGACGCTCCTCGAGCGTCATTTCGCGGCGGGAGACGTACTCGCGTGATTGGTTGCGGGATTCACCGTGATTCATATCGGGCTCCTCAAAGCGAGAAAACAGGGCCTTGTCGGCCGGGGCTATCGCCCTGCAAACGCAGCACCCCCAAATCCCTGACTTGGGGGTGAGGCGCCTCATTCGGTCAAACCATTATATCGGCCGTCCGGCGCGACGGCTTTGGGAGCCGCCGCCCGACGGTCTTTTCGCTGCTTCGTTACTCAGCCTTGTCCGCCTTGGGGGCTTTCTTGGCCTTCTTGGGCTTCTCGCCCGCCGGGGCCTCAGTCGCTTCGGCCGCGGCCTCGACCTTGTCTTCTACTTCGGTAACTTCGGCCCGCTCCAGCAGCAGGTCGAGTGCTTTTTCTTCCACGATGGCCGACTGCAGTTCGCTCAGCGTGCCTTCCTGCTCCAGGTCGGCCCGCAGGCGCTCGGGGCGGCGGTTGTAGCTGGAGGCGATCTGCGCGATTCGCGCGTTCACTTCGCCGTCGTTGACTTCGATCTTCTCCAACTCGGCCACCTTGCCCAGGATGAACGACACCTTGAGCGTTGTATTGGCCTGCTCGGTCGCGGCCGCCTGCAGTTGGGCGAGGTTCTCATCGATCTTCTCGCGGGGCACGCCCTGCTGGAGGAGATCGACGTAGCGGCGCTGCAAACTGCGGGCGGCGTGGCGGGTGACGACGCCTTCGGGCACTTCCAGCTTGGTGTTTTCCAGCAGGTACTGCACGATCTGGTCGCGGAGGTTCTTCTGCGAATCCTGGGCAACCTGCATCTCCAGGCGGCCCTTGACGAAATCGCGCAGGCCGTCGAGGTTATCGAAGCCCAGGCCCTGGGCGAACGCCTCGTCCAGTTCGGGCAGCACGCGGCGGTGAACTTCCGAAAGGGTGATCGTGACGGTGACGTCCTTGCCGCGCCACGCCTCGGTGGGGTGCGCGTCGGGAACCTTCAGCGTCGTGGCCACCGTGTCGCCGGCCTTCTTGCCGGCCAAGTCCTTGCCCAGGTCCACCATCGGCAGGCCTTCGATCTGGCCGGGGGCCACGCGGAGGTGCAGGCCGGGACGGTCCAGGTCGATGCCCTCGCCGGCGATCTTGGCGCCGGCGGTGACGACGTCGCCCTCGGCCGCCGCCTCGGTGGTCACGTCGAACTTCGCCCGGTTCTGACGCAGTTGCTCGAGATATTCGGTGGTGCGTTCGTCGGTGATTTCGAACTTGCGCTTCTGGATCTTGATGCCCTTGAGCTCCGGCAACTCGAACTCGGGGGCCACTTCAACCTCGAAGCTGAAGTCGAGGTCGCCCTTCTCGGGCAGCTCGATCTTGTCCAGCTCCAGGTTCGGCTCGCCGATCACCTTCAGGTCGCTCTTCTCCAGGGCCTTGCCCAGCGACTCGCCGATGATGGCATTGCGGACGTCAGAGGTGATTTCCTTGCCGAACCGCTTCTCGATCAGCCGCCGCGGGGCATGGCCGATGCGGAAGCCCGGCACCAGGGCGGTCTGCGAGAGCTCGCCGAACATTTCATTCATCTTGGCCGTGATGCGGGCCTCGGGAATGGTGACGGTCACCTTCTTCTTGAGGGTGCCGGCGTCTTCAACCTTCAGGCCGACTTCGGGCAGCTCATCTTTGGGAGTTTCGTTGGCGGCCTGCTCTGTGTTTTCTTCGGACATGTTGCACTTTCTTTCGACAAGGGTTCGTCGCGACCAGACGCGCACGCGCGCATCCCCAGCGACGCAAATTCATCGCCCGCCCGCAGACCGTCGGTCGGCCGGCCGGGACAAGCCGAACAACTCTATGCAAATCGATGCATTGCGTCAATCCAAAAACGACCGTCGCCGGCGGGGGCTGGGTTAATGCAAACCGGGGCGCTCGCAATGTGCGGCGCCCCGGTTACGGGTGCGGAAGCCATGGACCCGAACCAAGGGCCAGGTCACGTGACCTGGTGCATGGCCTCCGTCTGGGTGACTACTCGGAGCATGGCCCGCTGCCGGTACGGGGATGGGTCGTCCAGCAGCGAGGCCGTTGCTCCGAAAATCAGAACTTCTGCAGTTCCTGTTCGTCCAGCGGCAGCGACTGCTCGGCGGATTGTGCCGCCCGGAAGGCCGGCTTGGCCGCGTGAGCGGTGCGGGCCTTGGGCGCCGGCGCCGCACGCCCGGCCGGCGCGTCGGCATGGAAGGCGCGGCTGTCACCGCCGACGGTCGCATCGCCGGCTGACTTCGCCCCGTGCACCAGGGCCTGCAGCTGGCGGATCATGCCGGCGAGATCCTCGGCCTGGGCATTGAGCTGCTGGGCCGCCGCGGCCGACTCCTCGGCGTTCGCCGCGTTCTGCTGCGTCACCTGGTCCATCTGGTTCACGGCCGTGTTGATCTGCTCGATGCCCTGCGACTGCTCGTTGGAGGCCGCGGCGATCTCGCCGATCAGATCGTTCACCTTCCGCGAGCCGGTGGCGATCTCCTGCAACACTGACCCGACTTCGCGGGAAATCTTGACGCCGTTCTCCGCGTTCTTGACCGATCCCTCGATCAGGGCGGCGGTGTTCTTGGCCGCCTCGGCCGAACGCTGGGCGAGGTTGCGGACCTCCTCGGCCACCACGGCAAAGCCCTTGCCCGCCTCGCCCGCCCGGGCGGCCTCCACGGCCGCGTTCAAGGCCAGCAGGTTCGTCTGGAACGCGATCTCATCAATGGTCTTGATGATCCTGGCTGTGTCGTCGGCCGACTTCTTGATGTCCTCGATCGCGCTGGTCATGCGAGTCATTGCCTCGGTGCCCCGGTCGGCACAGGCGCGGGCGCCCTCGGACAGCGTCCGGGCCTCGCCGGCGTTGGAGGCATTCTGCTTGGTCATCGAGGCCATCTCTTCGACGCTGGCGGTGGTCTCTTCGATGGCGGCCGCCTGCTCGCTTGCGCCCTCGGCCAGCGACTGGCTGGCGCCGGAGACCTGCTGGGCGGCCGAGCCCGTCTGCTGCGAACCCGCCGTCAGCGAGGCGATAATGCGATTCACGGGCCCGGTGATGCTTCGGGTGATGAAGAAGGCCAGCACGATCCCCGCCAGCGCGCCCAGGGCCAAGCCGATCTCGGTGGCCAGGCTGGCCATCGACAGCGACAACGCCGCCTGGCGGGTGAGCTTGTCCATGTCGGTCATCGAATCATTGGCAGCCGCCTTCGCCACGGCCATCACGCCTTCGACGACAAGGGCGCGGGACTTGTCCAATTCCTGGCGGGCCAGGAGGTTCGCGCCATAGCTGCCCAGGGCGTCGGCGTACGCCTTGCCGGTCAGGCGGCACTGCTCGAGCTGGGCGCGGTCGGCCTCGCCGGGGGTGATGGTTTTGAGTTCGTCGAGCTTCGCCGCCAGCGTTTCGAACTGCTTCTGGGCGTCGGTGAACGCCTTGGCATCTTCATTGGCGATCGCCTTCCAGATGCCCACGCGGATGACGTTGACGGCCTCGCCCAGGGCGTCGGCCCCGCGAAACCGCCGTAGAATGTCCTTGTCGGAGGCATCCTTCTCGATCGCGTCGTACTGCCGGCGGGCGAAATCGCCGCAGGCCTTAACGTATTCGGCCGCCGCCTGGTTGATGATCTGCTTGTCCTTTTGCATCGCCTCGATGCGGGCAATGGTCTGGGCGAACAGCTGCTCGTATTCATCCGTCTTTTTCTGGGCGGCCTGTCCTTCCTGCCGCAGGTCGTCCTCACCGCTCTTTGCCGCGTGCGCGATGATGGTCGAGATGTCGCCCTTGAGATCAGCCAGGTGCTTATTGGCCTTTTCCAGGAATCGCTTGTCGCCGGTGTAGACGTAGCCTCGCGCTTCGAAGAGCATTTCCAGGCAGGATGTCTCCATGTCGGTGACGATCTGCGCCTCGGGCAATTTGCCATCTGTAAGCCTGACCGTCTGGTCCTTGACGCCCATCATGCTCCAGACAGACACGCCGCCCACGGCGAGCGAAATGACCAGCAGCAGCGCAAAACCGCCGCCGATCTTGGTCCCGAGCTTGAGATTCTTGAGCATTCGCCTCTCCTGGTTGACTCCTCCACCGGTTGCCTGAGCGCCGAGGCCCAAGGCCTGATGAAACAAAAACAGGCGGAACATACCCATCTTTTCGGCTATGTAGGGTATGCACCGTATGCAGTAGTTTTGCCTAAAATGCAGAAGAGGGCCGTTGCGAGAGAAGACGCAACAGCGTAATAACTTAAATTACAAGTAGTTACATTTCAAGCGGCGAGATGCCGTGCCGGATGGCCAGGCGCGTAAGTTCGGCAACGCTACCGACGCCGAGCTTCTTCATAATATTGCGGCGATGGGCGTCGACGGTGCGGACGCTGATGTGGAGTTTGCGGGCGATGGCCTTTGTGCTCAGGCCCTGGGCGACCAATTGCGTGACCTCACGTTCGCGACCTGTCATGGAAAGCACCGCGGCGGCCTCGCCTTTTTCCCCTGCGCCTTGGATGCTGGGCGAGATGTAGACCTTGCCGTCGAGGACGGTGCGGAGGGCGTCGAGCAACTCCTTGGGGCTGGAGCCCTTGATGATGTAGCCCGAAGCGCCGGCCTCCATCATGTCGCTCACGAACGTCGTGCCAGTGTGCATGGACAGGGCGATGACCTTGGTGGCAGGATTGTCGGCGAGGATGGCCTTGGTGGCCTCGGTGCCATTGAGCAGCGGCATGGAGATGTCCATGACAACGACGTCCGGGCGGAGTTGGTGGGCGAGTTCGACCGCCAACTGGCCGTCACCGGCCTCGGCCTCGATCTGAAACTCCGGGTTCAATTCCAGCAAGGCGCGGATGCCCTTACGGACCATCTCGTGATCTTCGGCCAACAGGACCCGAATCGGCGCCACGGCCACTCCTTTTACGCCGCCCGCGAGGCGATGCAGCGATACGCGCAGGATAGTCTTTCCCCCTATATCCCGCAAGCCAATTGGCGATTTTGTCCACGGTACGTAGCACGGGCGTCTCGCCCGTGAGTCGCAGGGGCGTCTCGCCACTGCTGTTCTTTCCAAGAACCAATGTGCGGGACATTGGGAACCGGGACATCGTCGCCGTTTGAGTGCCCCCGACCAATTTGCATTGTTCACGGCGGGGACATCTGCTTAAATACGGCGATGAAGGTTGATTCTCGATTTCTCACCAGCGAAGGCCCCGAGGTCTTCAATGGAAACGAGCTTTTGGTCAAGGGCGCGCTGGAGACCGCCGGCGGCGTTCACTACCTGGGCGGCTATCCCGGCAGCCCGGTGGCTGGCTTTTTCGACGCATTGGCCCACATCAAGGACCTGCTGACCGACAAGGGCATCCGCGCCGTCATCAACAATAACGAGGCACTGGCCGCCGCCGCCCTCAACGGCACGCAGCTGGCCCCTACCCGCGCGATGATTGTGATGAAGTCCGTCGGCGTGCACGTCGCCGCCGACGCCCTGGCTCTGGGCAACCTGTCCGGCGCCCACCCCGAGGGTGGCGCCATCATCGTCTACGGCGATGACCCCTGGAGCGATTCCACCCAGGTCCCCGCCGACAGCCGCTTCATCTCCAAGCACCTGTTCATCCCGGTGATCGAGCCCTCCGACGCGCAGGAGATCAAGGACTTCGTCGAGCTGTCGTTCAAGCTTTCGGCCGGGGCCGAGCTGTACGCGGGCTACACCCTGACGACCAACCTCGCCGACGGCGGCGGCACGGTCCAGTGCCGCCCCAATCAGTATCCCACGCTGAACTCCAATACGCCCTTTACGCTGTCGACCGAGTCGATCAACCTGGACAAGTACGTCCTGCTGCCGCCGCGGACGTGGTGGCAGGAGGAGAGCCTGCCCTCCCGCTTCGAGCGGGCCGTGCAGATCGCCCGCAGTTTGGGCATGAACCGCATCCACTACCCCGCCAAGGCGCGCAAGCCCATGGGCTTCGCCACCAGCGGCCTGGCCCACGGGTACCTGCTGCAGACGCTGGGCGAGCTGGGCCTGCTGGGCGAGTACCCGATCCTGAAGTTCGGCATGAGCTACCCCATCGACCCGGTGCTGATCGCCCAGATGGGCGAGCAGTGCGAGCGGATCATCGTCGTCGAGGAGCGCCGCGGCTTCCTGGAGCAGCAGATCAGCGAGGTGATCCTCAAGGACCGCCAGGCCGGCAAGCCCTGGGGAAACACCGAGGTCTGGGGCAAGAAGATGCCCGCCGACCTCAAGGGCATTCCCTCGACGCGCGGGCTGCACCCCTCGATCCTGATCGAGCGGCTGGTGCCCCTGATGCGCCTGGTGGGCGGCAGCAAGACCGTGCACTCCCCGGCCCCGGGCGGCGACGCCCTGGACCGCGCGATCGAAAACATCGACCAGACCACCCGCACCGAGATGACGCCCCTGCCGCCGCGCCAGCCCACCTTCTGCCCGGGCTGCCCGCACCGCGATTCGGCCAACCTGTGCCTGGAAATCAAGAAGCGTTTCATGGACGCCGAGTACATGAAGCGCACGTATGGCACGGGCCCGATGGACCTGATGTTCCACGGCGACACCGGGTGCTACACGATGCTGATGTTCCCGCCCAACACGCCGCTGATGCACGATTACTCGGGCATGGGCCTGGGAGGCGGGACGGGCTCGGGCATCGACCCGTTCATCAAGAACAAGCAGGTCGTGTTCATGGGCGACTCGACCTTCTTCCACAGCGGGCAGATCGCCATTTCGCAGGCGATCAAGCTCGGCCAGGACATCACGTTCATCATCCTGGACAACCGCACGACGGGCATGACCGGCCACCAGCCCACGCCCGGTGTGGACTACGACATCCTGGGCAACGTAACGGCCGCCCAGGACATCGAGGACATCGTCCGCGGCATCGCCGGGCCCAACGACGTGCCCCTCGTCCGCGCCGACCCCGAGAAGCGCAAGGAATACGGCGCCCTGCTGGAGAAGACCTTCCTGGCCGACGGCGTGAAAATCATCATCGCCGACAAGGAATGCGGCATCACCCGCATGCGCCGCAAGCGCCGCCAGGACCGCGACATCACCAAGCTCAAGGGCTTCCTCCCCTCGTGGGAGCACATGAACATCAACCCGGAGATCTGCCGGTTCTGCCTCACCTGCGTCGAGCTCACCGGCTGCCCGGGCCTGCGGCACGTGGAGACCGACTACGGCCTGCGGATGGACACCGATATCACCTCGTGCGTCAACGACGGCGCCTGCCAGCGCGTGCGGGCGTGCGACAGCTTCGAGCACGTGATCATCAAGCGCAAGCGCCCCCAGCGCACCCGCCTGCCGGAGCTGGACCTGGACAACATCCCCGAGCCCGTCAAGCGCCCCATGGGCGACGCGTGGCGCTGCTGCCTGCTCGGATACGGCGGCCTGGGCCTGGGCGTGGCCACCAGCATCATCGTCCGCGCCGGCCACAAGGAAGGCTACAACGTCGTCTTCCTGGACAAGAAGGGTCTGGCCATCCGCAACGGCGGCACGATCAGCCAGATCCTCTACAACCGCTCCAGCCAGCCGCTGACGGCCATCGTTCCCTACGGCAAGGCCGACCTGCTGCTGGGCATGGACATCCTGGAGGCGGCCCGCGCGCTGGAGCCTCGCGGCCGCACGCGAATCGCCAGCCGCGAGCAGACCGCCGCGGTGATCAACACCGACAAGATCCAGACGATCCGCGGCCTGATGGGCCTGGACGACTTCGACCCGCCCGCCCTGGAAAGGCTCATCCGCCAGTACACGCGCGAGGATGACTTCCTCGCCCGCAACATCTCGCGCCTCAGCGAGAAATACCTGGGCTCCAAGCTCTACGCCAACATCATGATGCTGGGCTTCGCCTTCCAGAAGGGCCTGATCCCGGTATCGATGCACTCGATGGCCTGGGCGATCAAGGACACCATCGCCACCGACTTCCGCAAGAACCTCTACGCCTTCAACATGGGCCGCAAGCTCGTCGTGCAGAGCGACCTTTTCCAAGGCCCCCCGCCCCGCCTGGGCTGGAAGGAGACGCTGGAGGAAAAGTGCCGCCACACCATCCGCCGCTACCGCCGCGGGCAGGCGATGGCCGACGAGCTTCGAGAACTCGCCGCCACCACCGTCGCCGCCGCCAGTAGCCTGGATGAAAGCCTGCTCCGCCACCTGGTGATCCGCATGTACGACTGCATGCGATGGGGCGGCATTGCCTATGCCCGCCGCTATGCCCAGGGCGTGCTGAGCGTCTATAGGAAAGACTCGGCCCAGCGAGACTACGCCGCCACGCGGGCGGTGCTGTTCAACCTCGCCACGGCCATGCTCATCAAGGATGCCGTCTTCAAGGCCGAGGTGGCCACCAGCCCCGAGAAGTACGCCCGCGACCGCGAGAAGTACAACGTGAACCCCGCCAACGGCGACCGCATCATCTACCGCCGTCTGTGGCACGGAGACCTGCCCCTGGGCCGCCGCCGCCTCAAGTGGGACATCACGATGTACGGCTGGATGCTCGAGCTGCTCAAACGCTCGCAGTACCTGCGAAAGGTATTCCCGCGGTGGCACGGCGACGAGAAACGCTATCTCGGCGCGTACGAAGCCGCCATCGCCCGCTTCGACGGCAGCAGCAAGGACCTCTACGACCGCGGCCTCGATGCCCTTTCAAGCCCGCGATGCATGAACTGCACCAACGCCCGCTGCCAGGAAGCCGGCTGCCCGCTGGGCAACGAGATTCCGCAATGGCTGCAGTTGGCCTATGACGAACGCTGGCAGGAGGCGGCCGAGGTGCTGCACAGCACCAACAACTTCCCCGAGCTGACCAGCCTCGTGTGCCCCGCGCTGTGCCAGTCGGCCTGCAAGCAGGGCATCAACGGCTTTGACGTGAAGATCAAGGACGTCGAGCAGCTGATCATCGAGCGGGCCTTCCGCGAGGGCTGGGTGAAGCCCCAGCCGCCGCCGGCCCGTAGCGGCAGGAAGGTCGCAGTGATCGGCTCGGGCCCCGCCGGCCTGGCCGCCGCGCAGCAGCTTGCCCGCGCGGGCCACAGCGTGACGGTCTTCGAGAAAGAAACCTCGCCCGGCGGCCTGCTGCGCCAGGGCATCCCGCACTTCCGCCTGGACAAGGCCCTCGTCGACCGCCGCCTGGACCAGCTGCGGGCCGAGGGCGTGGAATTCCGCTCCGGCGTGCGGGTCGGCAAGGATCTCTCAGCCGCCCAGTTGCGGCAGGACTTCGACGCGGTGCTGCTGGCCACCGGCGCCGCCGCCAGCCGCGACCTCGGCGTCCCCGGCCGCGACAAGAAGGGCATCCACCTCGCCCTGGACTACCTCGCGCAGAACAACCGCCTCGCGGCGGCCGGCGAGTCGCCGGCGATCTGGGCCAAGGACAAGGTCGTCGCCGTGATCGGCGGCGGGCTCACCGGCGAGGACTGCGTCGAGACGGCCCTGGCGCAGGGCGCCCGCGAGGTGCACCAGCTGGAGATCATGCCCCGCCAGCTCACCGACCAGGCCCCCGCCCACGCCCTCGACGGCGCCAGCGATGCCGGCGACAAGGTCGTCCGCCGCTGGTGCATCGCTACCAAGAGCTTCACCGGCGAGGGCGACAAGCTCACCGAACTGCAGGCCGTCTCCGTGCAGTGGAAGAGCGGCCCCAGCGGGCCGGTCATGTCCGAGTTGCCCGGCACCGAGTTCCGCATGAAGGCCGACCTGGCCCTGCTGGCCGTGGGCTTCGACCACGCGCTGGACAAGAGCCTGGCCGCCCAGTTGAACCTGACGACCGATGCGCGCGGCCGCGTCGTCGTCAACGCCTACGCCACCAGCGTGCCGGGCATCTTCGCCGCCGGCGACCTCCTCAAGGGCCCCAGCTACGTCGTCACGGCCATCAACTCTGGCCGCGAAGCCGCCGAGCGGATCAACGCGTACCTCGGCACGAAGATCGCTCCGTAACTGGTAACTCGGAAGCCTCAGCAATGGGCAGCCGGTAATAAGCGTGGCTGTTCGGGCTGACATCAGCGGGCGCCATCCGCCACGGGCCCCGTCAGTCGCCTCAAGATTTTTCATTTGCCGCCCGTGCGCCCCGCCGCCGCCAGCGCCTATGCTTTCGCAGGAAAAAAGGTTTCCCGCCCCCGCTTTGCGAGGGTAAATTCTTTAAGGAAACAATGCATAGTGCCCGATGGAATGGGAGTCGTATTCGGGATAGAGGCACAAGGAGAGAATCCCATGTCGGCCAGAGAAGAGAAATTCGAACCGTCGGAAGAAGAGTTTGCTGATTTCGTGCCGGCGGTGTTCGCGCGTTCAGTGGAGGAAGCGGAGGTCTACCGCGAACTGCTGAACGACCACGATATCCCCGCCATCGTCGGGATCGATGAGGATCTCAAGGCCGCCGACGCGCCCAAGGCGCCTCGCCGCCGCGGCATGACGCACGGCGTGCCTGTGCTGGTGCCCGAGGCCCTGCTGGACGAGGCCAGCGAGGTCATCGCCGACCGTGAAGACGCCGACGAATTCGCCGATACCGAGGACGAAGTCGAAGAGGAAGAGGAAGAGGAGTTTGAGGAACTCAAGCCCCTCTCCCCTGACGGCGAGGAATCCGAAGAAGACGAAGAGGGCGACGACGACGAGGTCGAAGACGTTTTCGATGACGAGGAAGACGAGGACGACCTTCTCGAGGACGAAGAAGACGAAGGCGAGGAAGACGAGCTCGAAGACGACGGCGACGAGGAAGAAGAAGAGGAATCGACGGACGAGGAAGAATAGGAACCGCGATTTGAATTCCGCGACCCTGTGACGCCTCGTGCCGTGAGCCGACCGCCTTTTGAGAGATTGTTCGTGCGTCCGGCCGCAGCTCCGCAGCAATCCATCACAGAACGCGCCGGGAGGCCTTTTCCTTCTCATTTTTTCCCCACCGCCGGCCGATACATAGATAGAGCAGAGTTGAATTGCGCCCCGATCAGCCGGAGATCATCATGGAAGAGCTCAAAGTGAATGATTCGCAGCCGCAGACCCCGCCGCTCACGGAGGCGGAGCGTCGCGACGCCGAACGTCGCGCGGCCGACCGCCGGGGCGTCGTCGACCGCCGCACCGGCCTGGACCGTCGCCGCGGCCCCGGGCGTCGGAGGACCGAGGAACGCCGCTCGGCCGAAGAAGGCGAGATGACCGAGGAGCAGTTCGAATTCCTCCAAGCCATCAACGATTACAAGCGCATCAATCATCGCCCGTTCCCCACGTGGACCGAAGTCCTCGACGTCATGAAAGCGATTGGCTACAGAAAGGTTGCCGAACCCCAGGACATCGGATAGAATTGCCACAGAAGGCAGGCCCCTATGCTGGCCGTTGAGACACTCTCCGCTTCCGTTCAAGTCACCTGCGTGGTGATGCCGGTCGCCTTGTACTTCCTCGTTCTGGGCCTGCTCAACAGTCGCCGCCACCCGCAGTTGCTGTCGGGCCGCCTGGACTTCGCACTCCTGATCGTGGCCCTGAGCCCCCTGTTCGTCCTGCCCGTGCTGAACCTCTTCGGGCTGTCGCTTCTGTCCATCTCGGCCGCCGTGGTGCTGCTGGCGCTGGGCATCCTGGCCCTGTCGCCGCGCGACCGCACGTGGGTCATCTACAACATGCCCGCCGACGAGGTTCGCCGCATCCTGACGCGGGCCGTCCGCATGATGGGCCTCGACCTCGACGGCGAAGGCGACAGCTACCGCGTGGAGTCCCAAGGCGCCAGCATCCAGATCAAGAGCTTCGCCCCGCTCCGCAACGTCACCATCCGCCTTCAGGGCGGCGGGGCCCAGTTGGGCGCCCAGCTCGAAAAGACCCTGGGCCGCTCGTTGGTCGCCGTCGAATCGCAGACCAGCCCGATGGCCATGTCGCTGCTGCTGGTGGCCACGGCCATGCTCGTGGCGCCCCTGGCCCTGATGGCCCACCGCGTGCCCGAGATCGTCCGCCTCCTGGGCGACCTGCTGCACTAAAGAAGGCAATAGGCAATAGGTCTTAGGCAGTAGGGGAAGAGCGTCGCCTGATCAGATCGTTGGCAATCGCTCGCCTTTTTGCGCCGTTCGCAATCAACACCGCAAGGACGCGAGCAGAACCGATCTCGCTCCACTCGACGACCTTCTTCCTACGACCTACGACCTACGACCTTCCTCCAACGTATAAGCAACGGGGCGCCATCCGACACGGCGGGCGGCATGAGGCAAAGCAAGTTCATACGAGTCCGGACAGATGTCGGCCGCCTCCAAGAAGCGGCCGCGGCTGGGACTGACGTTATATTCGCGGCTTTTTGCCGTCGCCGTGCCGGAAGGCAGTTTTTTGGGATCACGCCTGTGAATTCCTCTTGAAACCTGTGGCCGAAGAGGTAAACTGGTCGATCCCCTATAGCATTGAATGAGGTACAGGATATGAAGGACAAGATTCATCCGGATTACAAAGAGGTCACGGTGACCTGTGCGTGCGGCCACAGCTTCAAGACCCGCTCGACCCTGGGCAAGAACTTCCAGGTCGACATCTGCGGCTCGTGCCACCCGTTCTACACGGGCAAGCAGAAGTTCGTCGACACCGCCGGCCGCGTCGAGAAGTTCCAGAAGAAGTACGGCGGGGAGTATTTCAAGAAGCCCGCTGCCGCCGCCAAGAAGTAGCGTTCCAAAGTTTCCAACAAACGCCGACCGTTCCCCGCGCGGGGAGTCGGCGTTTTTGCATTCAGAGAGAAAGAGCGGAAGAATTGGCCGCAAAGAGCACGCGGACACAGAGAGAAGAAGAGAAAGCAAGAGCAGGAATTGCACGAGGGCGATGAGCAGATGGCGAACCCCGCAACGCATGCGGCGACATCTCACCCTGTTCCTCCTCTCCTCCTATCTCTTTTTCTCTCTGCGTTCTCCGCGATCTCTGCGGCAGAAGAACCCCGGATAACGGAATAACCCATGGCCAATGTTGAAGACACGCTACGTTCGAAGCTCGAGGAACTGAGCCAACGGTTCGACCACCTTACCGAGCAGATGCAGGACCCGGCCATCGCCTCGGACGCCACCAAGATCGTCGCCTTGGCCAAGGAACACTCCAGCCTCAGCAAGATCGTCGGCATGTACCGCAACTACCGCACGCTGATGGAGCAGATGGACGAGGCCCAGGGGATCCTGGCTGACCCGTCGGCCGACGGCGACATGCGGTCCATGGCCAACGAGGAAATCGGCGAGCTCAAGCGCAAGAGCGAGGCCGCCATGGAAGAGGTCAAGGGCCAGCTGGTGATGAGCGACGACGAGAGCATCAACTCCGTCATGCTCGAAATCCGCGCGGGCACCGGCGGCGAAGAGGCGGCCTTGTTCGTGCACGACCTGCTCGACATGTACCGCCGCTACTGCGAAGGCCGGCGGTGGAGCTTCGAGGTGATGGCCGCCAGCGGCACCGACATGGGCGGCTTCCGCGAAGTGGTCGTCAATGTCAAGGGCGAGGGCGCCTGGAGCCGCCTGGGCTACGAAGGCGGCGGCCACCGCGTGCAGCGCGTGCCCGAGACCGAGGCCCAGGGCCGCATCCACACCTCGGCCGCCACCGTGGCCGTGCTGCCCGAACCCGAGAACATCGAGATCCAGATCAACTGGGACAAGGACGTGCTGGAGCACACCAGCCGCGCCGGCGGCCCCGGCGGCCAGAGCGTGAACAAGGTCGAGTCGGCCATCAAGCTCGAGCACATCCCCACGGGCATCACCGTGTCGATGCGCGACGAGAAGAGCCAGCACAAGAACCGCGCCAAGCCGCGTGCTGGCCGCCCGCGTGTACGAACACTTCCGCAGCCAGCAGGCCGCCGCCGAGGCCGCCGCCCGCAAGGAGATGATCGGTTCGGGCGACCGCTCGCAACGCGTCCGCACCTACAACTTCCCGCAGAACCGCTGCACCGATCACCGCCTCAAGGGCGAGGGACAGGAAGGCGCCAATTTCAACCTCGACCGCATCATCGGCGGCGACATGGACGAGCTCATCGACGCCCTGGTCAGTCGCGACAAGGCCCAGCGGCTGGCGAACCTGGGCAAGTAAGAATTGCGGACCTGCCTGCCGGCAGGCAGGTTGCGGATTGAAGATGCGTCGCGTCTCTCTTTGTTTTTCGTGTAATCCTTTAGTCCGTCCAATCCCGCTCTCTTCTGCTGCGATCCCGCCAGAGCCCCGGCAGCGGCACCAACCTTCATCGAATACATTGCGAAATCCCAATCCGAATTCCGAAATAGCGTGTTCGATATGGGAAGGTCTTTATGTCGCAACCAGAACCGCCGGATCGGGAGATAGCCTCCGCCTTGACCCACCCCTCCGCCACACAGGTGGAGCGGGCGATCCGTCTGTCCTACATGCAGGTGATGCTGGGCGCGATCTTCGGCGCGTCCACCGGCGGCATGTTCCTCATCGGCTTCGCGATGCGCCTCGGCCGCGAACTGGACAAGGATGTCATGTACGTCCTTCTGGGCCTGATGACAACCGTGCCCGCTTACTTCGTTGTCTTCCAGTTCCTGGCCGCCTACCTCGTCGAACGCGGCAACAGCCGGCGCCTGCTCACCCTCATCTTCTCGTTCATCAGCCCGCTGTGCTGGGTGTTCATCGCCTTGATCCCGCTGTTTGAGACGTCTCTGCCGCCGGTCTACTGCGTGTGGCTGCTTATCGCGGTCATCGCCGTCGTCACGCTGGCCGCACAGATCGCCGGCAATGCGCGAGGCAGTTGGCTGGGCGAACTGATCCCCGAGAACCGCCGCGGCCGCTTCTTCGGCTACTGCTCGATGTTCGCCGCCATCATCGCCTCAGTCTTCGCGGTGGCCGAGGGCGCATTCCTCGACCAGGTGAAGGCGATGGGCTTGATGGCATTCGCGGCCTTGTTCTTCTTTGGGGCCGTCTTCGGGTTGGGGTCGGCTGCGCTGCACATCCCGCAGCCCGACTGCCCCCTGCCGCACAAGGGCCCCTCAGTATCGTTCTGGACGCACGTGCGGAACGTCTTCGGCAACCGCCCCTTCGTCCTGCTGGCGGTGGTGCACGGGGTGATCGCAATGGGCAATATCGCCGGGCCCTTCGGCACGGCCTACCTGCTGGATGACGTGAAGATCAGCTTCCTGGGCCTGGGCCTGGTGAACACGGCCTCCACCGCGGCGATGCTGCTGACCAGCCCGCTGTGGGGCAAAATGATCGACCGCGTCGGCTGCCGCCCGGTGCTCGTGCTGTGCCTTGCCGTCATGACCCCCTGCTCGCTGGTGTGGTACTTCATCCCGCCCGGCGGCGTGGAGCGTGCGTACTGGCTGCTGCCGTTCAGCAACTTCATCTGCGTGGCCGCCGCCGCGGGCATGAGCCTGGCGCTGACGACGCTGATGTACAAGCTCTCCAACCCCCACGGCCGCAGCGTGCAGTTCGCCACCTACAGCGTCTTCATCACGCTGCTGTCGGCGCCCATGCCGCTGGTGGGCGGGTGGCTGGTGGGCTACCTCAAGTCGCACGGGTGGATGGTGGACCTGCGGCTGACATGCTATCTTTGGTCGCTGTTCATTGGCGCGGCGATCGTGCTGGCCTGGCGGCTGAAGGAGAAGGGCTCGATCCTCACGCGTTCGCTGGTGCTGGGGTACATCCCCAGCCGCTTGGATCGCGTGATCCGCTACGCCGTCGGCGGCCTGGGCGCCGCCATCGGCCTGGCTCCCGGCCCGGCCGCCGAAGAAGAGGAACCGGAATAGCCCCGCGGGCTGCCGCGCCGGCGCGGCGCACACACCGCGACGTTTCGCAAGGCGCCGGCGAGGGCGTTTTTGAAGAGGACATGCTATGACTGACATCGTTACCAGCAGCCTGCGTTGCGAATACCAAGTCAACCCCATCGGCCTTGACGAGCGGCGGCCGCGACTGTCATGGCTGCTGATCGCCGGTGGCGAGCGGCGCGGCGTGACGCAGTCAGCCTACCAGATCGTCGCCGCCTCCAGCGCCGAAAAGCTCCTGGCGGGTCATGCCGACCTGTGGGACAGCGGCAAAGTCCGCAGCGACTGCACCAGCCACGTCGAGTACGAGGGCAAGGCCCTGGGCTCCGGCCGCCGCGCGTGGTGGTCCGTCCGTTCGTGGGACCAGCACGATGCCGCCTCCGCCTGGGCCGCCCCCGCCTTCTTCGAGATGGGCCTGCTCAAGCCGGCCGACTGGCAAGCGAAGTGGATCGGCAGCACGATCAAGGAGTCGCTCACGGCTAGCTCGCCCTGCCCGCACCTTCGCAAGGGTTTCGCCCTTCGCGGGCCGGTGGCGCGGGCCCGCCTGTATGTCTCGGCCCTGGGCCTGTACGAGATGTGGATCAACGGCCGGCGGGTCGGCGGCGACCACTTCACGCCCGGCTGGACCGACTACAACATCCGCGTGCAATACCAGACCTACGACGTGACCGAGATGCTGCAGGCCGGCGATAACGCCATCGGCGGGATTCTCGGCGACGGCTGGTATTGCGGCTTCCTCGTGTGGGGCAACAAGCGCAACACGTACGGCTGCGAGAAGCAGCTGCTGGCCCAGCTCGTGGTGGAATACGCCGACGGCAAGAGCGAGACGATCGCCACCGACGGCACGTGGAAGTGCGCCACCGGCCCCCTCCTGGCCAGCGACATCTACAACGGCGAGGCGTATGACGCGCGGCTGGAGATGCCCGGCTGGACCGCCGCGGGCTTCGATGACGCCCAGTGGAAGAAGGTCAAGCTGCATCCGGCGCCCGCGGCGAAGCTCGTGGCCTCGGCGGCGCCGCCCGTCCGCAAGACGGGCGAGATCGCGCCCCGCAAGATCACCGAGCCCCAGGAGGGCAAGTTCGTCTTCGACCTCGGCCAGAACATGGTGGGGTGGGTGAGGCTGCGGGTGCCCGCTGGGGTGCGGCGCGGCACGACGATCACGATCCGCCACGCCGAGTTCCTCAACCCCGACGGCACGATGTACACCACCAACCTTCGCGACGCGAGGTGCACCGACACATACGTCACCAAGGGCGAGGAAGGTGAATGCTTCGAGCCGCGCTTCACGTTCCACGGCTTCCAGTACGTCGAGCTCAGCGGCCTGGCGAAGCAGCCGTCGCTGGACGCCGTCAGCGGCATCGTCCTCCACAGCGACACGCCCGCCAGCGGCACGTTCGAGTGCTCCAACCCGATGCTCAACCAGCTTCAGCACAACATCCTGTGGGGCCAGAAGGGCAACTTCCTCGAGGTGCCCACCGATTGCCCGCAGCGCAACGAGCGGCTCGGCTGGACAGGCGACGCCCAGGTCTTCATCCGCACCGCGTGCTTCAACATGGACGTGGCCGGCTTCTTCAACAAGTGGCTGACCGACCTTACCGACGCCCAGTCGGCCTCGGGCACGTTCCCCTCCGTCGCCCCCAACGTGCTGGGCAGCGAGCATGGCAACGGCGACGGCGGCGCGGGCTGGGCCGATGCGGGCATCATCTGCCCCTGGACGGTCTACCTCTGCTACGGCGACACCCGCGTGCTCCAGCGCCACTACAAGGCCATGGCGAAATACATCAAGTTCCTGTCGTCGGCCGACTTCATGAAGCGCCACTGCTTCGGCGACTGGCTGAACCAGAACGACTGGACCCGCATCGATTTCATCGCCACCGCCTACTGGGCCTACTGCGCGCAGATCATGGTGGAGGTGGCGAGTATCCTCGGCAAGCGGCCCGACACGGCGATGTACCTGGCCCTGCTGGAAAGCGTGCAGCAGAAATTCAACCACGAGTTCGTCACGCCCGCCGGCCGACTGGCGAGCGCGTCGCAGACGGGCTACGTGCTGGCGCTGCACTTTGGCCTGCTGCCCGCGCACCTGCGCCCGGCCGTGGCCAATTGGCTGGTGCAGAGGATCGGGGAGTTCAAGGACCGCCTCTCCACCGGGTTCATCGGCACGCCTTACCTGCTGTCGGCCTTGAGCGAGAACGGCAAACTGGACCTGGCCTACAAGCTGCTGCTCAACGAGGATTTTCCCTCGTGGGGCTACCCGATCAAACATGGCGCTACGACCATGTGGGAGCGGTGGGACGGGTGGCGGCACGACAAGGGCTTCCAGGACCCGGGCATGAACAGCTTCAACCACTACGCGTACGGCGCGGTGGGCGACTGGATGTACCGCAACATCGGCGGGCTGGACATCGACCCCAGCCGACCGGCCTACCGGCACATCATCGTCCGCCCGCGAATCGGCGGCGGGCTGACGCACGCGCAGGCGGCGATCGATTCGATCCACGGGCGCGTCCAGACGGAGTGGCGTCTCGTGGGCAAGACGCTCACGCTGGGCGTCCGCGTCCCCGCCAACTGCATCGCCACCGTCCACGTCCCCAGCACCGGCGCCATCACCGAAGGCAAGGGCCCCGCCGCCAAGGCCCCGGGCGTGAAGCTCCTCGGTAAGCACGACGGCGCCACCGTCTACCGCGTAGGCTCCGGCGTCTATGAGTTCAAGGCGAAGATGTAATCCGCTGTAGGGCATGCAGGTTCTTCCGCGAAACGGAAGGTTCTGCATGCCGCAGCCGCGCCCCAGCTTCTTCGACGGCATGCAGAACCCGGCCTTGCGGCTGGAACCTGCATGCCCTACCGCTGCATGCCCTACGGCTGCATGCCCTGCCGCCCACCGGCGATCATTCCGGGAAGATCATCGACTCGGCGAACTCCATCTGGAAGTTGCAGTCCTGGGAGAGTTCGACGTGGACGGTGTCGCGGGCGAGTTGTTCGGCGCGTTTGCGCTCGATCGTGGAGACCAGGGCCCAGCGGGCGCCGTTGAGCGAGGCGTTGCCGACGTAGTGGATCTTCTGGTGGTCGATGTCCGTGGGCAACAGCCCGATCCGCTGCGCGTTCGAGCGGCGGATGAAGCTGCCGAACCCGCCGGCCACCAGCACGCGCTTGAGGTCGCGGGTCCCAAGGCCCGCCTGTTTGAGCAGGATATTGAAGCCCGCGCGGATCGCCGCCGTCGCCAACTGAAGCTCGCGCACGTCGCGAGACGTGAGCGTGACGCGGTTCTCGCGCGACGCGCCCTCTCCGACGCCCAGCAGGAATTCCGGCTGCCCCTTCGCACAAAGCGTCACCCGCTTGCGAAGCGCCTCGGGCAGGTCCGCGGGCAGTTCCTCGGCCGGCAGCATGCGGCCTTCGGGCGAGATGATGCCCACGCGCCGCAGCTCGGCCACCGCGTCGATCAGGCCGCTGCCGCACAGGCCGATGGGCGCGGAGTTGCCGATCACGTTCAGCCGCACGTCGCCGTCGAGCACGACCTTCTCGATCGCCCCGCGCGTGGCGCGCATGCCGCAGGAGATTCTCGCGCCCTCGAACGCCGGGCCCGCCGCCGTCGATGCCGCCCACAGCTTGCCCTGGTGGGCCAGCACGATCTCGCCGTTGGTGCCGATGTCGATCATCATCACCGGGCCTTCCAGCTCGGTGATCCGCGTGGCCAGGATGCCGGCCGACGTGTCGCCGCCGACGAACCCGCCGATCACCGGGAAGACATAGGCCGCGCCGTGCGGGGCGATGGGCACGCCCAGCTCCGCCGCCGGCAGCATCAGCCCGCGGGCATACACGGGGACGAACGGCACGTGGCCCAGCTGCGTCACATCGATGCCGCACAGCAGGTGCTCCATCGTCGTGTTGCCGGCCAGCGTGATCTCGTACACGCGACGCCGGTCGATCTTCGCCTCGGCGCACAGCACGTCGATCATCTCGCTGATTGCCTTGATGATCACCTCGTGCAGTTCGCCGAGGTTGTCGGCCGTGGCGCTGGAGTATTGGATTCGCGAGAGCACGTCGTCGCCGAAGCTCACCTGCGGATTCAGTCGCGACGTCACGCCCAGCTCCTGGCCCGTCCGCAGGTCCAGCAGCGAGGCCACCAGCGTGGTCGTTCCGATGTCGAAGGCCGCGCCGTAGCACTGGCCCGACGTGTCGCCAGCTTCGAAGTCGATCAGGCGGTGGTCGGTCAGCACGGCCGTGCCCTTGAAGCCCCCCTTGCGCATCGCGGCAGGCAGCGAGCGGAGCAGCGGCAAGTCGGCCTTGAACTCGCCCACGTGCTTCTCCAGCCGCTGGAGGTCGGCAGCATGGTCTTCCAGCGTGGGCTCGGACAGCTCGACGTAGATCTTGCGGACGGCCGACTGAACGGACGTGCGGTCCTTCTGGGCCTCGGTGAGGATCTGGGCCTGGTTGGCGAACAGCGACGTCTCTGGGATGTGGATGATGCTCTCGCGGCAGATGGCCGTCTGGCATGAGAGGCGCCAGCCCGCCTCCAGTTCCGCCGCCGTCAGCTTGGAGCGGTCGTGGCCGGAGGGCTCGCCCGCGCCGCTGGTGATCTGGACGCGGCACTTGCCGCACACGCCCGCGCCGCCGCAGGGCGTCTCCAGCGTCAGGCCCGCCCGCGCGGCGGCCTCGACAATCTTCGTGCCGCTCATGACGGTCACCGACCGCCCTTGCGGCTGGAATGTCACTCGTACCTGCTGGTCAGACATTTACCACTCCATCTCTTGCTTGAAAGCGTCGATCCTGGGGATTCTACTATAAACCATGACACAAGCGACGGGCTTTTTCGACCTCCAGGTGAACGGGTACGGCGGGGTGGACTTCAACCGCGACGGCCTGACCGCGGCGCCGCTTCGAGCGGCCTGCGAGCGGCTGGCGGCGGACGGCGTCGAGCGAATCCTGGCGACAGTCATTACCGACGACCTGCCGCGCATGATCGGACGCATCCGGGCGATCGCCGAGATCCGCCGGCGCGACCCTGCCGTGCAGCGGGTCATCGCGGGCATCCACGTGGAGGGGCCTTTCATCAACGAGACGGCCGGCTATCGAGGCGCGCATCCGCTGGAGGCGATCCGCCCGGCCGACCCGGACACGGCCCGCCGGCTGCTCGACGCGGGCGATGGATTGGTGAAGCTGGTGACGCTCGCGCCGGAGCGGGACGCGGGGCTCAAGACGACAGCCGCCCTGGTGAAGGCGGGCGTGGCCGTGGCGGCCGGGCACTGCGACGCCAGCCTGGCCCAACTGCACGCGGCGGCCGACGAGGGCGTGACGATGTTCACGCACCTGGGCAACGGCTGCCCCATGCAGATGAACCGCCATGATAATATCGTCCAGCGGGCGCTGAGCCTGCGGCATATGCTCTGGCTGACGTTCATCGCTGACGGGCACCACATCCCGCTGTTCGCCTTGTCGAACTACCTCCGCTGTGGCGGGCTGGACCGCTGCATCGTCGTCACCGACGGCACGGCCCCTTCGGGCATGGGGCCGGGAAACTACACGCTGGGCCGCTGGGAGGTCGTCGTCGGGCCCGAGATGGTCGCCATGGCCCCCGACGGTTCGCACCTGATCGGCTCTGCCGCCACCATGCGATGCTGCGCCGCCAACCTCGCCAAGCTCGGGCTCTCCGCCGCCGACGTGCGGCGCCTGACCGTGGAGAACCCGGCCAAGGCGATTGGGGTGAACTAAGGCGACCCTTCTTGGCGCCTCCGCTACAGGGCGGTCACTCCCCTGCGGGCGTGGGTCCGGGGGCGTTCTGGAGATCGGCGGGCTGGGTGGCCGAGGAGGAAGCAGGGTCGTTGGGGTCATTCTTGCAGAAGACGATCATGGTCTCGCCGGCGGAATCGGAGCGGCAGATCGGGGTCCCGGAAGCAAGGAGCTCTTCCAGTTCCGCCTTGGTTTCGCTTCCGTACTTGCTGTCCCAGAAGAAGAGGGTACCGGGCTTGGCGGAGGCCCAATCGGCCCGGCCGCCGTCGTAGCTGCCGACGGCCTTGTTCTTGCCGGGGCGGAGGAATACCCCCATCGCGTGCGTGGAGATGCCTTGGTGATTGGCATAGGGGCCCTTCTCGATCTCGGCGACGGTCTCGCTGGCGCACTTCCAGATGCCATCGCCCAGCGGCAGCGGCTGGATCTGAAGTTCCGCCTGGAAGCAGATCACGTAAGCCGCCCCCGCCAAGGCCAGGTAGCTCATGACCATCGCGATTCGCTGCGTACCGATGGCCGCCAAGGCGCACAAGGCCGCCAGGCCGTACATCAGCCAAGGAACATATTCGGGCGGCACGGGCAGCAACCCCTCGCCCATGACCTTCGCCCAGAACAGCCACGCTCCCAGCACCGACAGCACCGCGACGATCACGAGGCGATCGCGCATCTGGATCAGCGCCGCCACGCCCAGGGCCGCCAAGGCTGCCGTCATCCCGGTGATCGGCACCAGGAACCGCGGGTAGCCGCCGGACTCGAACGAGCCGCGCATGTAGACGATCGTGTGCAAACCTACCAGCCCTACCGCCAACGAGGCGACGAGGATTGACCGGCGGTTGTTGCGGATCGACCCCGCCGCCGCCAGCGCCACCACCCCGCCGCCGGCCGCATACAGCAGCCAATTGGCGAGGTAGTGATCCCACCCGGACGAACCATATTTGTCCGTATAAGGGCGGGCCAGGTATTTGTGCAGCGACTGCTCTGACAGCGAGGGAATCAGCGTGACCGCTTCGTACATCAGCGGCGCCCAGCAGATGGCCAGCGCCGCCGCCCACAGCCAGGGTGTCTTGAGCGCTCCGGTCCAGTTGGCCCTGGCGCATACCGGCGAGCCGGTCCTGGCGGCGGATTCCATCATCGCCTCGGCGATCAGGTACACCGCGAACAGCGGCGCCAGCGCCAGCGTCTCATAGCGGGCGAGGAACATCGGGCTCACGGCCACGCACCCCCACACGCCGTTGCCGCGAAGAATCAGCCAGACGCCCAGCGTGAGGAAGAAGGCCGCGGGCGTCTCCGTCAGCGTGGTGTGGGCAAGGGTCATGGTCAGCGGCTGAGCCCAGACAAACGCCGGCGCCAAGGCCGGGGCGATCGCAGCGACCCACTCGACGCCCTTGGGCCTCTCCTGCGTCGGCAGGCAGATCAGCCGCGCGATGCGATACGCGAGGTAGGCCACCACCGCCGTCTGCAACGCGGAGAAGATGCGGCAACCGGTGATGCCGAAGAAGTGCGCCACTACCGCCGCCGGCAGCGTGAAACTAGGCCGCCCCCACGAATGCCACGCCTGATAGGCGCTATTCCAGCCGTCGCAGGCGATGAGGTAATGCGTGATGTCGTCGTCCTGGTGAAACCCGGTGGCGCGAAGGCCCAGGATGATCGCGACGGCCAGGCCGCAGAAGGTCAGCAGCAGCGCCAGCTTCTCCTGCAGTCGTGAGACTGTCGAAGACGTGTCAGGCAATGCCGGCTGTAGCTTGGCCATCGTTTTGACGCTGGAAATGCAGCGACTCCTTCTGGGGCGAATCCCGCCAGGGATTCTGTCAAAACACGTGCCGATTCGCAAGGTGTTTCGCGCGACGGCGCGGGAAGTAAACTTTCTTTTGTGTTCTCTGTATCGTTTGTGGTGAAATCCCGCGAAATGATTGGCGAGCCCACAACCTTGCTTGGACGCGTGGCGCGGCGGCGTCTGGCGATCGTCACGCTGATCGCCATGTGCCTGCTGTACTTCTTCTCCTACTTCCAGCGCATCGCCGTGCCCGGCCACGTGTTCAACGAAATCCAGTCCACCTTCGCTGCCTCGGCCGCGGCCGTGACGACGCTGGGCGCAATCTACCTCTACATCTACGCGGCGATGCAGGTGATCGTCGGGGCCCTGGCCGACCGCTTCGGCGCGACGCGCACGCTGCTTGCCGGAGGATTGCTGCTGGCAATCGGCTCGATCTGCTTCCCCCTCTCGCCCAGCCTGGGGGCCCTCTACGCCAGCCGGGCCTTGGTGGGCCTGGGCGCGAGCTTCATGTTCCTGAGCATCGTGCGTGAGATCGACCCGCTGTTCGGGGCCAGGAACTTCGCCTCGGTGCTGGGCTTCGTCCTGTTTACGGGATACTGCGGCGGCTTCGCGGGCACCGCGCCGCTGGAGTGGGCGGTGGCGACGTGGGGCTGGCGCAGCGCCATGCTGGCGGCGGGCGTCGCCTGTGCCGCGGCCCTGGTGCTGGTGGCGTGGCTGCTGCGGAAGACGCACGCGACGCCGGCCGCCAGCGAGGGTTTCTCGCTGAAGGTTCTGGGCCAGTTGTGCAAGAGTCGGCAGGTCGTACTCGTGCTGGTGTGCGGGGCAATCAACTTCGCCAGCTACCTGCTCATGCAGGCCACCATGGGCGTCAAGGTGCTGCAGGATTGCTGCCACATGCCCGCGCTGTCGGCGTCGGGCGCGACGTCGATGATGATGACGGTGGTGATGTTCACGGCGTTCGGCTCGGGGTTCATCTCGCGCCTGGCCGGGAACCGTCGGCGGCCCTTCCTGCTCTTTTCGACGACGCTCACCGTCGTGGCGCTGGCCCTGCTGCTGGGCGGCCTGTGGCGAGGCGCCCCAGCGTGGTGGTTCATGATGTGTTACGTGATGCTGGCCGTGTCGACGGGATTCTCGGCCATGTTCACGGCCACGCTGAAAGAACTTTCGCCACCGGGCTCGGTGGCGTTCGCGTTGGGCTTCGGCAACGGGGTGACATACCTGCTGACCGCGCTGTACAACAATCTCGCCGGCGGGGCCCTGGGCCTGTACGAAAGCGTGTCGCCTTTCGTCGACGGCGTCCGCCTCTATCCCATCGCCGCCTATCAGACCCTCGCCGCCACCATGCTGGGCCTGGCCGTGCTATCGCTGGGCCTGTCGCTGTTCATCCGCGAAACCGGCACCCTGACGCAGCCTCGGCCGGGATGACGCGGTTTCCTCTTATCCTCTCACCGACTTGCCGAAGCCGACGCCCAGTCGCTTGAGCCCGTCGGAAACGTCGCCGGGGTCGAGGATGACGTCGATGATCGAGAAGCTCCCCGTGTTCGCCTTGGCTGCGGCCAGGGCGGCCTCGAGCTCATCTTCCGTCCGGGCGAGGAAGCCCTTGCCCGCACCGAGCAGGTCGGGCACGCGGGAGAACCGCCATGGCTGCAGGTCGTTGAACGCCCCATCGAGGAAGAATCGTTCCGTCGCATACCCGCCGTTATTGAGCACCACCACGATCGGGCTCAGGCCGTAGCGGGCGGCCGTCGATAGCTCCAGGCCCGTCATCTGAAACGCCCCGTCCCCCACCAGCACCAGCGGGCGAAGCTTGCGGTCCAGCAGCTGCGCCCCGACCGAGCCCGGCACGCTGGAACCCATGTTGGTGTAGTACGCGCAGCTGAGAAAGCGGCCCTCGTTACGGATCACCAGGTCGATCCCGCCGAAGAGCGAGTCGCCGACGTCGGCCAGCACGACCATGTCGTCGGCGATGTACTCGTTAATCTTCTGGAACAGCCGGCGGTTGGTGATGGCCGCCCCCGGCACGGCGGCGAAGTTGCCGCTCATGGGCCGCGGAGGCAGCGTGCCCAGTTCGCGCTCGCCCAGGCTCTGGCCCAGCAGGGCCGAGATGAAGTGCGCCATTCGCACGCCATATTGATGATGCTTTATGCTCACCCCCTGCAGGTTGGCCAGGATCGTCCGCGATCGGTCCATGTGGGCCGTGAAGACGCCCAGGTTCAGGTCCGTCATCATCATCCCCAGGAGGATGAAGCAGTCGCACGACTCGACGAAGCGGCAGGTTTCCTCGCACGACAGGGCCCCGGCGTATACGCCGACGAACTGCGGCAGGTCCTCGCGGACCGCGCTCTTGCCCAGGAGCGTCGCCGCGACGGGGAGGTTGTTGCGGCGGACCAGTTCCAGCAGCGGCCCCTGCAGGCCGAACCGCTTGATCTCCTCCCCCGCGACCACCACAGGGCGACGTGCAGAGCGGATCATCTCGGCCGCCTCGCCCGCCGCCTCGGCCAGGGCGCCCTCGTCGGACACGTCCGGCAGATCGACGTGGCAGTGGCTGGCATCGCATTGGGAATGGACCATGTCCCGCGGCAGCTCGATGTAAACGGGCCTCTTGTGACGCTCGGCCGCGTGGAGGCAACGGTCGATCTCGTCGCAGGCGGTCTGCGGGTCGTGCAGGGCGGCCGAGGCGACGGTGAGTTCGCGGAAGATCTTCAACTGCGTGTCGAACTGGTTCACGCGGTGGTGCAGGAGCGGGTGTTTCTCGCGCTCGGCGAGCCCGGGCGAGCCGACGATGATCACCAATGGCGACCGCTCGGCGTGCGCCTGTGCGGCGGCGTTGGCCACCTTGAGGCTGCCGACGGAGTACGTGACGCACACCGCCCCCAGCCGGCCCAGGCGGGCATACGCGTCGGCCGCGAAACCCGCCCCCTGTTCGTCGGCGGTATTGATGAACGCCAGTGGGCTCTTGTTGAGCTCCTGGATGAACAGCAGCGAGTAGTCGCCGGGCACGCCGAAGACGTGGCGCACCCCGTGATCGCCCAATTGACGGATCAGGTACTGCCCGATGGTGGTGGACATCACCGTCTCCTTTTGCCTTGCGACATTGTAGCGGCCGCTACTTCGCCGCGTCTCGCATGCGCTGGTACTCGGCCAGGAGGAAGGTCCTGCCCCGGGCACACTTGATGTGCGACCAGGGAAGGGGCGAGTCGGTGGGAAGCTCGCGGAAGACCCAGTAGTCGTAGGGCGTCACGGGCTTGCCCGCGGCGGCGGATACTGCCTGGAGTGCAGCCGCACCGGCGGTGGCCATGGCCGCGACCCACTTGTCGTACTGGAAGTAGTCGTCCCAGGCGTCGAGGCGGGCGCCTTCGCGCCAGGCGGCCTCGATGATCGCCCCGACACGGCGGTCGCCGCGGCACAGCAGCGCCTCCAGCAGGCTGCGCTCCACGTGATGGAACTTGAACGCCACCGGCGAGCGGTAGGCGAGGTCCTTGAGGCGCCTTCGGACGCCGAGGAAGTATTCGGCGTCTCGCATGGAGCACCACTGCATCGGCGTGTGAGGCTTGGGCACCGCCCAGGAGACGCTGGCAGAGATCGTGCCCTTCTGGCCGTCCACATCCTTGCGGGCGAGCGACAGCCGCTTGCACAGTTCGAAGATCTCGTCGATGTCCTGCTCGGTCTCGCCCGGCAGGCCGGCCATGAAGTACACCTTCACGCGCTGCCAGCCCGCGGCGTAGGCGGCGCGGACGCCGGCGATCATGTCGGCCTCGGTGATGCCTTTGCGGATCGCCTGGCGGAGGCGGTCGCTGCCGGCCTCGGCCGCGATGGTAAGGCCGCCCTTACGGACCTCGCTGGTGAGCTTGGGCAGCAGGGCCAGCTGGCTGTCGACCCGCAGCGACGGCAGCGAGATCGAGACCTTCTGCGGTGTGAATTCGGCGGTGAGCTTCTCGATCAACTCCTCGAGGTGCGGGTAGTCGCTCGTCGAGAGGCTCAGCAGCGAGATTTCGCGGTAGCCCGTGGCGGCGATGGCGGCGCGGGCGATGGCTTGGATTTCGGCCACGCTGCGGGCGCGGACGGGGTTTCGCACCGCGCCGGCCTGGCAGAAGCGGCAGGCGTTGGGGCAGCCTCGCATGACCTCGATGGTCACGCGGTCGTGGACCGCCTCGGCCAGCGGCACCAGCGGTGCGGCCGCCGCGGGCGACTCCGACAGATTCGGCAGGCACGCGCGGCGGATCTCGGTCGGCAGGCCCTGTGCCAGCGGCGTCAGGCCCGCGAAATTCCCCCCCGCGTCGTATTGCGGCTCGTACAGGCCGGGCGCATAGGCCGAGGGCACGGTGCGGGCGGCGGCGAGGATCGTGTCGGCGCGGGACGCCCCCTGTGCCTTCATCCGCCGCACCAGTTCCACCAGGGCCGCCAGCGGCTGCTCGCCGTCGCCGATGAGGAAGATGTCGAAGAAGTCGGCGAGCGGCTCGGGGCTGTCAGCCAACGCGTCGCCGCCGATGACGATGGGGTCGCCATCGCGGCGATCGCGGGCGTGCAGCGGAATGCCCGCCAGGTCCAGCATCGTCAGGACGGTGGTGACGCACAGTTCGTAGCCCAGCGAGAAGCCCACGATGTCGAAATCGCGAAGGGCGCAGCGGCTCTCCCAGCCGAATAGCGGCACGCCCTCCTGGCGCAGCACCGCCTCGGCGTCCGGCAGCGGGCAATAGGCGCGGTCGCAGCCGACCCCGGGCGTCTCATTGAGCATCTGGTAGAGCACCTGGCTGCCCAGGTGCGAGATGCCGATGGTGTACGCGTCGGGGAAAGCCAGCGCGACCGTCACGCCCGGCGGCCCCTCGCTCAGGCGGCCGGGCCAGCGGGAGTTGATCTCCAGGCCGATGTACTGCCCGGGCCGGGAGATGCGGGGCAGGACGCGCTGACTGATGATGTCTGCAAGGTTTCTCATTCTGGCCGCCATCTTAAGAGCCCCGCCGTCGCGAACAAAGGGCAATTGGAAGTGCCGCCGGATGTTTTACGACGCGATGCCAGGATTAGATGATGGCTTGGAGCTGACGGACCAGCACAGGCAGATCGTGGGTGAGAATCATCCAGAGGATATCCTGATCGACGGAATCGTATCCGTGGATCAGCCGCTTGCGCAGGCCGATGATCTGACCCCAAGGAATCTCAGGGTGGCGATCTCGGAAGTCAACTGACATGCGGCCGGCTGATTCGCCGACGATCTCCAGCAGGTGAATCAGAGCAAGATCGAGGATGCGATTGGTATCAAGGTCCACACGGTCAAGCGACTGACTGAGGTCATCGCTTCCGTCGCGTGGTCCAGCATGTGCCGAAGCGTGATCGTATCATCATGCTTGGACATACTGATCCTCAGCCTCTTGCAGGACGCGTTCCAGGATGGTTGGGCCAAGGAAGCCGGGAGTGTTAAGATCCACTTTTCGCCCCAGGATGGCTGAAAGCTCGGCTTCCATCCCAAAGAATGCCAAGCCCGGCACGTGCGCCTGTTCAAACTCGACGAGGACGTCGACATCGCTTTGTGGGCCGAAATCATCCCGCAGGACAGATCCGAAGAATGCCATACGGCGAATGTGATGCCGACGGCAGAAATCGCGGAGTCGGGCGGTCGGAATGTCGATGTGAATCTGACTCATGTATATCCTGCCGATGATCCAATATACGCCTGCATCCGGGAATGAACAAGTGCCTAAGATGAATCAGACGGAAGGGAGGATCCACATGGCGGAAACAAAACATCATTGGGGCAGGTGGCTGATCGCGATCGGCGTCTTGATCGTGGTGCTGGCCGTGACGGCGATCATGATGCACGTGGCCATCGCGATGCTGTATGTATCGGTGGCGGCCCTGATCATCGGCTTGGCGGTGCTGGGGGTGGGCATGGCGATGCACAGGATCAAGAACCGGCACACGCACGCGTAGCGCACGCTCGACCGGAAGGCTTGGCGGCTGGTATACTACGCTCATGGGCGCGAGGCCCCGAACAACGTGAACCAGACGAAGGGAGAACGCCATGACCATCGCCTTCCGTTGCGAGAGTTGCCAGAAAGAAATCAAGGCCCCCGACGGCGCTGCCGGCAAGCGAGGCAAGTGCCCCTTCTGCGGCCATGCGAATTATATCCCGGTACCCAAGACCGAGGACGATGGCGACTTGGACCTCGCGCCGCTGGACGAAGAGGAGGAGCGCCGCCGCCAGCAGGAAATCGAAGCGCTCCGCCGCCGCGAGCGAGACCTGCTGAAGGAAATGAGCAGTGACAAGCCCGCCAAGGGCGCTGGCCATGCTGTGGAATCAAGTCAGGATCTCCACCATCACGTAGTGAACTATTGCCTCGACGCAGCCAACTACAAGGTCGATCGCCTGGCGGTTCACGTCTCAAACCTCAAGAGGAACAAGGCCGTCGGCCTCGCCGCGGTCGAAGACTTCATCAAGGGCACGGCCAAGGAGCCGGCACTGGGCAAGATCCCGCCCCGCGTGCTGCAAGGCTTCCTCACGCAGCTCCGGGACGAGCTGCGAGCGGCGAAGTGATTGGATTTCGAGGTCTGGGCTCAACGGAACACTGGGGTGCGCTGGGCGGCGGCTTGCCGTTCGGCGCTATACAATACCGGTGGCGCCTGGGGCTTCTACAGCGCCGAACGGCAAGCCACTGCCAAAGCGTTACTCCCTGCTTCAACCGTCAGATAGTCTCCGTGTAATCCCGAAATCCGTGCAATCCCGGTCTTGCTCTTTCGATTGAGCCCATGTCCGGGCAACGCCACCGGCCCTGCTCCAGTCCGATCCGGATCAGAAATCGTTCTTGTCGGGCGGCGTCGTCGACGGACCGTCGTTGCGGTAGCGGCCGTAACGCTCGTGGTTCCACTTCTCCATGTCGTAGTAGGCCTTGACGGCCTCCTTCACCAGGGCCGTCGGCACGTAGAGCACGCCGTGCTTCTGCTTGCCGATGACGACGCTGCCGTAGGCGATGGGCGTCTTGACGGTGAAATTCACCGGCGCCTCGGATTTCTCGCCGGACATGGTCGTGTAGGCGTGGATCACGCTGTCGAACATGTTGGCCCCGTTGAACAGGATCAGCGTGCTGGGCTTCGCCGGCAGGAACTTGAGGCTTTCTGCCGCCGTCTGGGCCTTGACTACCTTGCCCTCGCCCTTGGCCGCCTTGATGGCCTCGGCGAGGAACTTGGTCCCGCCGCCCATCGTCACCACCACGGTCTTATCGTCGGCGGCCGCCATCAGGCAGCGGATCTTCCGCTCGCCCATGATCTTCTCCATCTCCTCCAAATCACGTTCACGAAGGTCCTGGCCCTTGGGCGAGAATTCGATCGCGTCCACGGCCAGGCCGTCGAGCGTCTCGGCGTCCTTTACGAACTCCATGTTGATGTGGCTGTCGAACTCATTCGACCCGGCCATGCCGCTGAAGATCAGCCCCGGCGCGGTCTGGATGACCTCGGCCATGGCCTTCTTGATCTTGTCCGGGTCCTTGCCCTGCAGCACCAGCGCGATCGAGAAGACGCCGCCGCCTTCCTCCCCGCCGCCGAACACGATCTCCCACCGGTCGACCTGCGCCGCCACGTCGGCGGCCAGCCCCATCACCTTTTTCTGTTCGTCTTCGGAAAGTCTGCTGAGCATCTGCTGGGCCGACTCAGCCCGCTTGGCATCCAGCGCCCTGCCGCTGGGCCCGCCCTCGGGGGCGGCGGCGATGGTCATCACGCTCTTGCGGTCGGGCAGCCGCGTGCCCAGCGGCGGGCAGTCCTTGCAGTCGGCGTACGCCTTGGCGAAGAGGCTGTCGGTTTTCCAGTCCACCAGCACGTCGGCGGCCAGGCCGGTCTTTTCGATCCTCAGGGCGACGGTGAAGCTCTCCATCTCGCCCATGGCGTAGCGGTAGAAAGGCATCTGCGGGTAGAGCACCGCCGCCGGCGGCAGCGACAGCAGGAAAAACGGGCTGCCGTGCACCATCTTCTCGAACCACGCGACGAGTTGCGTCGCGGTGGGGCTGGCGACGTTCATGTTGAGGCGGACGGCGAGGTCGCTGGCGGCAAGGATGGCGGCCTGCTCCTTGGACAGTTCGCCAGCGACGAATTTGTTGGCCTTGGTGATGGCCTCGACGGCCTTGCGGCTGATGCCCAACGCGACGTAGTTGCCGGTCTTGGCGCCGAAGAGCCTGACGGGGCCGATCTCGATCTTGAAGATGCCGCCGCCGTCGTCAACGGCCATGGGCAGCAGTTCGCTCACGCCGCTTGCGGCCACCAGCAGAACGACGGGAAGATCGTTGGGGTCGGTCGAACCGCTGGGCCGGGTCGCCGCCGCATTGGCGGGCTTGGCCCCGGGACTGGTAGTGGGCTTGGCCGGCTTGGTGGCGGCGTCGTCTTCATCCTCGGAATCATCGGCGTCATCCGCGTCGGTATCGGTCTGGCCCATGATCATTCGATCATAGTTGCTCGGTTCGGGCAGGCCCATCATGCCGACGAGGTCCACGCCGAACGCATTGGGGTCCAACATGACCACGGCCAAGCCGCCGGCAATGTTGATCTCGCCGATGGGCAGCATCTTCAGCGCACCCAGGATGCCGTCGGGCAGGTTTTCCTTCATCGGCTCGCCGAAGCCGATGTCCTTGATGTACTGATCCACCTTGCCCGCGGCGCCGGCGACATCCTTGATGACGATGAACCCCAAGGCCCCCGCGGGGATGTGGTCAATAACGGGCTCGACCTTCACCGACGCCGGCTTGGTGGTCGGCTGGGCCTGGACAGTGGCGACGAAAAGGCCTGCGGCGACGATGATGACGCAAAGAATTCTCGCGTTCATGATGCATCCCTTTCACAAGTATTCGAATGGAAGTGCGGCCCCGGGAACGCATGTGACAGTAACCGGTAACGCAGATTCAAATCTGAGATGCATAAATAACAAGTGACATTGGAGCCTGAAT